>CANPZA010000139.1 GCA_947588915.1 uncultured Clostridia bacterium | reverse complement strand
GTGGTAGATTAGTTCGATTATTTCATGCTACTCCAGAAAAAATAAATGATTTTGTAGGCAATATTGATACTATTGATAGACTTTATAAGCTATTTTTACCTAGTAAAAAAACTATTTCAAATCAAATGGCAGATATTGTAATATATGGCCATATACACACCCCTTTTATTCAAAGAATATATAATAGAACTATAATTAATACTGGTTCAGTAGGTAATTCCATTGATGTCTTTAGAAATAATACAAAAGATGGTAATCTAAGAAATACGACTGTGGCAAATTATTTAATTATTTCAGGCTTATTAGATTCAAAGAATATTAATCAACAAATATCTTATGAATTAGTAAGTGTTCCTTATGATATTGATAAGGAATTAAAAGCTAATACAGATAATATTGAATTCGAATCATATGAAGAAGAAATAAGAAAAGGTAAATATAGAGATATGCAAAAAATTTATAAGAGTTTTGATTTGAGAGGTATTGATAAAGATAAAATATAGTTTGAAAGTGAATGGAAATTAGGAATATAGCTTGTAGAAACTTTTGAAAATACTGCAAATTTAATTTAATCTGAAATGGAACTTAAAAATTTTAAGTTCCATTTTTATAACTTTTTTAAACAATATATTTTATATTGAAATCCATAAGTAGTCTTCTTTTTTCACAAGCTGACCATTTTTATTTGCATAATTTAATATTGAATTGCGCATATTTTGAATATTATCATCTGATATATCATCAAACTTTTTATGATAAAAAAATTCTATTATAGTTCTACCATTCTCATTCATTTTATCTATTCCTGAAACATCAATTGTAGATTCAACGATTTCTACATCAAATGATATTTTTTTCTCGCTTAATAACTTTTGAATATTATAAGATGTCGAACTATAATTCTTTTGTTGATTTAATGTTTGTCTTTTTATTATAACATCATCACTACAAGGATTATTTACAACTATTAATGCTGTACCTTTTTTATTCAATGCCTCTATAATTTTGTCTACAAAATTATCTAAATTATTAATATATGATAAAACGTGGGAAATTAGTATAAAATCTGAATTTGGTAAGTTATCTATTAATTCAACATTTTTATTTATAAACTCTATATTCATATTTGTTTTTCTTTTAAAATCATTTATTAATGTAGATGATGCTTCAATACCAGTTGTTATAATATCCATTGTTTTTTTAGTTCTTCCATAATTGGAATTGTTACTGTTCCATCAGCACACCCAATATCAAGAAATTTTAATTTTTTACCTGAATAATTTGTTTTTATTCTTTCAATAACCTTACCAATCATAATCTGTTTTTGTGTTGTTAATGAAATAAATTGTTGGAAAATTGAAGGATTATTGTCATACATATTTCTATCCTTCATGGACTCATCTCCTTTTTTATTTTATTAAATATTATGACTTTTTGATTCATTGTAACTTTATCTCATTTTCAATACTAAATGCAGGAATATTAATTAAAACTGCTTTAAAAGTTTCTGAAAAAGAATATTCTGTATTTTTCTCTATTAATAAAACCTCTCCTTTTTGAACTATCATCTCTTTACATCAACAATAAATTTTGCACTTCCTTCTATAAAATAATAAATTGTATCACTTGATATACCTTTTGTTAATTCCTCGCCACTATTAGTTAATCCTGATACTGCAAACTAAAATTTTTGTTTGCATTTTTTGAAAATAATTCATAAAATTCTACTTCAAATTCTTTGTTTAATCTTTGCATATAATCATTTAATTGTTTATCATTTATATTCACGCTTGTTCTTATATATTTTTCTTCTCCATCTACTTCAATAGGAGCATAAACATAAAAAAATCAACCTTTTACAGTTGATTTATCAATACTTTCGTCTGGTGCGATGATTTTACTTATTGGTCGGAGTGTTCTTATAGGAACTTTCACGAAATGTTGAAAAATCAATAATTACACGGCACACCAAAAAGCATATTTACATTATTATTTTATATTTTTAAGTAAAAAGTGATTAGAATTGTATTTATAATCTAACCACTTTTATTTTACCATACAATATAAAAAAAGAAACCTCTTGTGAGGAAAAGAAATAATTTTCTTTTTTTGTGGTTTAGCTGTTGCTTAAAAATGCCTCCAACTCCGAAATTAACATATTTACCTTAATCCTTTCGCTTTGATACAATTCTTCATTGCCACTTAATACGTTATTGTATACCCATTGTACCCTTTTGAGTAAGCAAGTACCAGGCAAACAAGAATACACTGCCAGCAAATTATAAGTAGCTTCCAGAGTTCCTAAAATAGTGTTACTATTATACTGGTTATTTCTTAAACCATCAATAGCACACCGAAGGCTATCGTTCTGCATTTTACAGCAGATTTGTTTGCATTTGCATTCCATAGTTTCTGCGGGTTTTTCATTGATTTGACACATAATGCCTCCAACAGCATTCACGCTCAATTACACTAATAGATGTAAAAGATAATGAAAGCGGTACATTTATTATAATTCGCTGTACCTACGAATATTATAATTATA
>CANPZA010000138.1 GCA_947588915.1 uncultured Clostridia bacterium | reverse complement strand
CTCTTTCTTTTGGTAATTGGGGGACAAAATTATTTTCTTCTGTTAATGGTAAATAAATAATATTTCTCCCACTCATTATATTTGTATCAAGATATACCGGGTATACTGGATTTGTTATTGCAACTTTATTTTCTTTTGAAAAAATATCAACTATATTTCCACAATCACATTTTGCACCATCTGATATAAAAACTTCATCCTCTTCTAATACAATATTTCTTGGCTTATAATCATTTTCTATTATTGCTTTCCTTAAAAATCTATACCCTTGCTCTGGTCCATACCCTTTAAAACCTTCTTGTGTTCCCATTTCTTCTACAGCTTTATGCATTGCTTTTACACATGCTGGTATTATTGGTTTTGTTACATCACCTATTCCCAAATTTATTATTTTTTTGTTTGGATTATCTTTGGAATATTTTTCTACCTTTCTTGCTATAGTTGAAAATAAATAACTATCCTGTAATTTTAAAAAATTCTCATTTATATAACTCATAACTTAAAATTCCTTTCCATTGTAAATTCTCCTTCAAACACGATTTCTGCTGGTCCTGTCATATATACATGATTATTGTTTTTATCCCATTCAACCTCTAAATCTCCTCCTAATAATTGTACTATAACTTTATTATTCGTTAATTCATTTAAACAACAAGAAACTAATGTTGCACATGCACCTGTACCACAAGCTAATGTTTCTCCTGTCCCCCTTTCCCAAACTCTCATTTTAATATGTTTTCCATCTATAATTTGAATAAATTCTACATTTGTTTTATTTGGAAATATTGGATTTTCTTCTATAACTTTGCCATATTTACTAACATCAAAATTATCAATATCATTTACTATAGTTACACTATGAGGATTTCCCATAGATATACATGTAAATATAAATTCTTTATCTAAAACATTTAATTTTAAATTTGTAACTACTTTTCCTTTTACACTTACTGGTATTTTACTTGGTTCTAAAATAGGTTCTCCCATATCTACTCTTATCGCTTTCACTTTATTATTTTCTAATTGTAGATTTAAATATTTTACACCTGCTAGTGTTTCAATAGTTAATGCAGTCTTTTTTGTTAATTCTTTTTCATAAACAAACTTTCCAACGCAACGAATTCCATTTCCACACATTTCAGCCCTACTTCCATCTGGATTAAACATTTCCATTTTAAAATCTGCTATATTACTTTTATCAATCAAAATTAAACCATCTGACCCTATCCCAAAATGTCTATTACTTACAAATTTGGCTAACTTTTCCTTATCATTTATTTGTTGATGTATACAATCTATATAAACATAGTCATTTCCTAACCCCTGCATTTTTGTAAAATACAAAACCATAACCCCCTTTATATTTAATAATATTCATTTTTTATTTACTTTATATCTTAATTTTCATTAATTATATTCACTTACTTAATTATTTGTTGTATAATGAATTCAAAAGAGAGGTATTTATGAAAGTATTTAAAAAAATATTAATCATATTATTCATTTTAATTATTATAGCCATAAGCTTTATTGCTATAATAGGCTATAGCTATTATTCGAATACATTAAAAGAAAAGCCATTAATTACTCGTATAGAAGAAATAACTAATAAAGAAAATTACATGTCTTTTAATGAATTACCACAAATTTATATAGATGCTGTTATTGCAGTTGAAGATCATAGGTATTATGAACATGGTGCTATTGATCCTATAGGAATTGCTAGAGCTTTTTATACTAATATAAGGGATGGAGAATTTGATGAAGGTGGAAGTACTATAACTCAACAAGTTGCAAAAAATGTTATTTTCAATCAAGAACAAACTATAAGTAGAAAATTAGGAGAAATATTTGCTGCATATGATTTAGAAAAAAATTTTAGTAAAGAAGAAATCTTCGCTATATATGTTAATTCTTCTTATTTTGGAGATGGATATTATTGTATTTATGATGCAAGTATGGGATATTTCAATAAACACCCAAAGGATTTAACTTTATCAGAAGCTAGTATGCTAGCGGGAATTCCAAATGCTCCATCTGTATATTCTCCAAATGTTAATCCAGATTTAGCAAAAAAGAGACAAAAACATGTTTTAAACAAAATGGTCGAATATAATTATATTTCTCAAGAAGAAGCAAATACAGTAAAATGATTAACTTTATTTAATATAATAAATTTAAAAACTTGTGCAAAATTCTCAAACGAGATTTACACAAGTTTTTATATAACTATTTTTTCAAACTTTATCTAAGCCATTTTATTCCTCTATCTCCTATTATTAATCCCCATGGTACACCTGCTATTTCTCCTTTCTTTTTATCTATTTCTAGAATTGTTAATTTAGGGCAACTAGCAAAACAATTTGAACCAATAGTTTCAACGCTATTTGGAAGGCTTACCTTCTGTAATTGTTGACAGTCTTGAAAACAAACCGTACCAATGCTCGTTACTCCATTTGGCAATTCTACAGAAACCAAATTAGTACCAAACTTGCTAACAAAAGTCAATACTTTTTTATAAAAAGTTTCCCCATTTTTTTGATGAAAATTTAAAAGAACTAAATAATTAGAAAAAATAAAAAATAAATTATCCACA
>CANPZA010000137.1 GCA_947588915.1 uncultured Clostridia bacterium | reverse complement strand
ATTTTATCTTTAGTATTTTTTCTTTCCTTTTCTACTTTTTTTGGACTTTTTAGCGATTTAAAGATTAATAAATAAAACTTTGAATTAAGATTATAATTATACTTTATATAATAATACCATTTTCTGGAAATGTCAATACCATTTTTTAATTTTTTAGGTAAAAAGATATTCCCAAAATATATATCTTGAGAATATCTCTTTTAACTTATTTAATTTTTTCTTTGATTTTAACAAGTATATTTAAAGCATCAATTGGTGTTAATTCATTTAAATTGATTTTATCAATTTCATGAGCAATTTCAGCTAATTTATAATTGTACAAATCAAATTGTCCGCTCCACTTGTTTTTTATCTTGTTTTTCTTGTTTCTTCCCTGTTAAAATATTTTTTCTCTCTAAAGAACGTAGTATTTCATCTGCTTTTCCGAGTGACAACCTTTGGTACTCCTGCTAATCTTGCAACATGGATACCATAGCTTTCATCTGTTCCTCCTCTTACAATTTTCCTTAGAAAAATAACATCTTCTCCTTTTTCTTTTACAGCTATTGAATAATTTTTTACTCCCTCTAATTTATTTTCAAGTTCAGTTAATTCATGATAATGTGTTGCAAATAAAGTTTTAGCACCGCATTTTTCTTTATCTGCAATAAATTCGGCTACTGCCCAAGCAATTGATAAACCGGTCATATGTTGATGTTCCTCTTCCTATTTCATCTAAAATTACTAAACTATTACTAGTTGCTTCTTTTAATATATCAGCAACTTCCATCATTTCTACCATAAAAGTACTTTGACCCATACTTAAGTCATCTGATGCTCCAACTCTTGTAAATATTTTATCTACAACTCCTATTTTAGCTGTTTCTGCTGGTACAAAACTTCCAACTTGCGCCATTAAAGTAATTAATGCAACTTGTCTCATATATGTAGACTTTCCAGCCATATTAGGTCCAGTAATTATAGATAATCTGTTTTCTTGTTTATCTAAATATGTGTCATTTTCAACAAAAGCTCCTGGTCCTAATATTTTTTCAATCACCGGGTGTCTTCCGTTTTTAATATCAATTGTTCCAGATGAATTAACCTCTGGCATACAATAATTCATATCTTCTGCAACTTGAGCAAAAGATGTTAGAACATCTAAATTAGAGATTACCTCACTTGTTTTTTGTAATCTTTTAATATTTTTTGATATTTCATCTCTAATTTCTATAAATGCCCTATATTCTAAATCTATTACTTTCTCTTCTGCTCCTAATATTTTGTTTTCTAGATTTTTTAATTCTTCTGTTATATATCTTTCTGCATTTGTTAAAGTCTGTTTTCTAATATATCTGTCTGGAACTTGTTTTAAATAAGATTTTGTAACTTCAATAAAATATCCGAAATACTTTATTAAAACCAATTTTTAGGTTTTTAATACCTGTATTTTCTCTTTCCTGCATTTCTAATTTAACTAACCAGTTTTTTCCCTCTATTTGTGCTGTTTTTAGTGTGTCTATTTCTTCATTATAACCTAGTTTAATTATTCCACCGATCTTTAATTGTCATAGGTGGATCATCTATTATCGCTTCATCAATTAATTTGTATATATCTTGAAGTTCATCTAAATCTAATAATAATTCTTTTAATAAATCAGATTTACAATTTCCTAAACATTTTTTTATTTCTGGTAATTTAAATAGTGAATTTTTTAATGTAATCATATCTCTTGCATTTGCATTTCCATATGCCATTTTTCCAGCTAAACGTTCAATATCATAAACTTTTTTTAAATTATCTATAATATCTCCTCTCAATATTATATTTTCTTTAATTTCTTTTACAGCCTCTAATCTTTTATTTATTTCTAATACATTTACTAATGGATCATTTAACCAACGTCTTAGAGCTCTTCCTCCCATTGAAGTTGATGTTTTATCCAATACCCAAAGTAAAGTTCCTTTTTTAGATTTATCTCTTAATTTTTCTGTTATCTCTAAATTTCTTCTTGCATTTATATCTAAAGACATATATCTTGATAATTGATATACAATTATTTTATTTATATGATCTAAGGTTGTTTTTTGTGTTGATTCAATATATTCAATCAATGCATTTATTGAACTAATTGATAGAGTTTTTTCTTTGAAATTTTCTACTTGTTTACCATTGTTATCTACTATTGTATATCTCAAACTTAAATTTTCCTCATCACTCTTAAAGAATTTATCATTAAACCTTGTAATATATATTTTTTCAAATCTTTCTTTTATTTTATTTATTTCTTCTGTACAATCTCCCATCATTGAGTTTATTACTATTTCTGATGGTGTATATCTTGCTATTTCATCTAATAACATTGGAAAATTATTATTGTCCTTAATTTCTGCTGAATAAAACTCACCTGTTGATATATCACATACACTAATTCCATAATATATTCCAGATTTAAATATACTCATAATATAATTATTTTTTCTTTCTTCTAGCATATTACTTTCTACTACTGTTCCTGGCGTTACTACTCTAATAACTCCTCTTTTTACAATACCTTTTGCATTTTTTGGATCTTCTAGTTGTTCGCATATTGCTACTTTATATCCTTTATTTACTAAT
>CANPZA010000136.1 GCA_947588915.1 uncultured Clostridia bacterium | reverse complement strand
TTTATTTACTTTTGAAAGTTGAGTTGAATTTTGTATTCCATTATTTGAAAATGATGTTGTTTCTGATGGATTATTCTCTTCAATCCTTTTGACATTGCTTCGTAGCATAGGAATTTAATCTTGGTCAATATTTCTAACCAAGTAAACTTAAGTTAAGTACACATTATTT
Source organism: uncultured Clostridia bacterium (assembly GCA_947588915.1). The sequence continues at coordinate 2,602 of CANPZA010000136.1, read as the reverse complement.
TTCACTCTATTTTTAATATTATCTTTCCATTTTTATATTATCTTTTTAGAACATATTTGATTTATTAATTCTAATAATTTAACCCATGTACTAACACTTCTAATATTATTTCTTATCATTTCTTCTCTAGTGATGTCAGATTCAAATCCAATTACTGGAATTTTAAGTTTCTGTTGAACTTCTAAACAATTTTTTGGAGAATCATCAACAAATAAGTTAACATTATTCTTTCTACAATCTTCAGCTTTATCTTTACTATTGTATATTATTGCATCATATTCAATTCCATTTTCTCTTAAAGCTTCTATAGTAACTTCCTCTGACCCTGGGAAAGTAATATTGCCTCTTGCAGTAATTAAAATAATTTTGTTAGATTCTTCTCTTAATTTTTTGATTGATTCAGCAACATTTTCCATTGGTTTTGCTTTTTTCATTGCTGGAACTCCATTATCTTTTAAAAATTTTCTAACTTTACTATTAATAGCATCTCCTCGCATAATATCTAATTTATGACTCAATATTTCTTCATCTTCACATTCATCTAATACATTTTTTAGTGCTTCACTGGTTTTAAAAATAACATCATCAATGTCTAATCCTATAATCATTTTTTACCTCCAATTTCTATATAATTAATATAATTTTACTGGACATAGTTTATCATAATCTTTAAGTATTTTCAACAAAATCAAAATATTTACTGCCTTATTAAGAACCCCCTGACATCTTTCTAAAACGAAGTTTTGAAGGTGTCATAGTGGTTTACATACTTTCGCAAGAAAGTTAGTATAGTTACTTGCATAAATACAAAAAAATGATAATATATTTTCGTAATAAAAATATATAAATCAAGTAGAGGTCAGCTATTTGATAAATCCAAGAGTATATCAAGGAGGAATACTATGAGTGTCAAAAGCATATTAAAAAAATTTTGGCTTATACTATGTAAGCCATTTGAAGCATTAAAGGAAGAATACAAATCCAAACTTGAACATTCATGTCCAATACATTTTACTCAAAAAGAATATAGGGAATTTTGTAAAATTTCCAAAGAGAATGAAGAGTTTGAAAAAGGAGAAATTTGACTATACTAACTGACCAAACAAGAGAGCTTATACTTAGGTGTAAGCTCTCTTGTTATATGAAATTCTAAAACTTAAATCACTTCAAAATAAAATAACTTCAGTTCTTTGTCTTTGACATAAGTCCTAACCCAGTAGACTTAAGTTAAGTACAGTTTCTTGTTATTAAAATATAAGATATGGTATTTGCATATTGTAAAAGATTACAGTATTGAAGAATATAAGAAAATCACAAATTATGATAATACTAAAAAAGTTTTAAATGAAATTAAACTTGAATTACCATCTGAAGATGAAGTAATTAGAGATTTTTAAAAGAAAATCGTATTTTCTTGGATGCAGAAAGACAAATTGCAAAAGAAGAAGATTTAAAGATTTTGAAAAAAAATATAAAAAAATGATGAATTTTTATATAGATTTGCTTTCAATAATTTTAATAAAAAATTTTAAAAATACAAGCATAAATATAAAAAATAATTATACAAAAATCCTCAACCACATATTGTGATTGAGGATGCTTGTAGTATCTTAGAATTTTTCACTTACGATTTTCTCGTAAATTTAGGATTAATCATGTTATGGTCTGCTACCTTTAAATTGAAGTTCAGATTTAAAACATGTCTGGGAGCTTTTTTAGAAATTTCGCCTAAATCATCATAAACATCCTCGCCCTCAATAAGAGTTACTTCACAGTACTCGTGATATGCGGTAATGTTTTCAATGTTTGTGCAATTTTCAATGATGTCGTCCCAACGAACCCATGCATATTGCTGACAGTCAATTGTTGCTAAAATTTCGTCTTCAGTAAAGAAAACAAGAACACCTTCTTCTGAAACAACAAGCTTAGGCTTTTTCAGTAAGAACGTGCAAATGTCATACTGAATAATCTTATGCTTGATGCCAACTGGATCTTCATAGTAAGCAATGGTGTCGAAATCGGTAATGTCCTCCTCTTTCATTTTCCCAGAGCCAACTGAAAATCTTTTGCCACTAACACCTGTTGATACTGCAATGTTCAGTACAAAGCTGTTGAGACGAGGTTCAGGCATTATATCTGCATAGCAAATTTTTTCGTTGCACTGATATACAACAATAGGATATTCATTTGCATACTGCAGAATGTCTGTACCATCAACAAGAACTAAAGCACTTTCTGCAAACTCTTCAAGCATTTCCTCTGTAATTAAGCTTTCAGAAAATTCAGAAAGTGAAAAATTCTCATTGAAATCATCCTTTCCAAACTCGACTATCCGTTCCGCAATTGGAACCTCTTTTGATACTCTCTCTGCCACAATTAACACCTCCATAAAATTATTTTTTTACAAGCACTATGGCAATATGCTTGCATTAAGGTTTTGTTTAGTTTTAAAAGAAACAAAAAAATATAGTTTCAATCATTACTAAACAGCTACTATAAACATGATAATTCATGATATATAGTGGTATTATAGCACACCGCAGTTAAAACTGCAAACAAATATCGTAGAAATAAATATGTGATAAAAAAAGAAAACACTTCA
>CANPZA010000135.1 GCA_947588915.1 uncultured Clostridia bacterium | reverse complement strand
AGTAGCTAAGTATGGAAGGGATAAACGCTGAAAGCATCTAAGTGTGAAGCCCACCTCAAGATAAGATATCCCATACTGTAAGGTAGTAAGATTCCATAAAGACTATGTGGTAGATAGGTTGGGAGTGTAAGTGCAGTAATGTATTAAGCTGACCAATACTAATAAATCGAGGGCTTAACCACGAAAAAAAGGAAAGAGCCTAAAATATAAGTTATACTAAAAAGTATTCATCTATGTATTTTTCAGTGTGTTATGAATAAAAATTAAAAAAATGTAAAAAATATTAAAAACCACTTGAAAAATTATATATAATATTGTATAATTTGAAAGTACCAAAAATTAGTTATCAATTTTCTGGTGATGATGACATTTAGGGTAATACCTGTTCCCATTCCGAACACAGAAGTCAAGCCTAAGTGTGCCGAAAATACTTGTGGGTTACCCTGCTGGGAAGATAGGTTGTTGCCAGATTTATATATTCCTCGTTAGCTCAGTTGGTAGAGCGCTCGGCTGTCGAGCAAGTCGAAAGACTAAAAAGTTAGCAGCTCTATAAGGAAACTTATAGATGAAAAGGTGGCTAAGTCGGTGAAACTCTTAACAGATAATGCTGAAGACAATACCGAGCAAGGCGAAAGCTATGTGTAGAGACTTTACACCACCTACCTAAATCTGAAAAGACATGGTAAAGATAAAGTCCAGACTACAAATTATATTATAGATATAATGCTAGTGAAAATTAGTGTAGTGCAGTAACCGATAGGTCGTTGGTTCGAGTCCAACACGAGGAGCCAAAATAATAAGTCCTAGAAAGCTTGATGTATAAGCAATCTAGGATTTTTCTTTATTGTTTTTAATGCAATAGTAATGCAATAGGTTTTTATTTTATATTTGACATATATTCTACATATTTATCAACTTGTTCTTTTTTTAATTTATCAAATATAGTAGTGTATGTGTTTATTGTAGTTTCTATATCTTTATGTCCTAGTAATTTTTGTAATACCTCTGCTGGGACTCCAGCTTCAATACATCTAGTTGCATATGTATGTCTTAGCATATGTTGATTATATGAGCTTCTTTTTGAATGTATTTCTTGTATTTTATTTTCTTTTTTTCTTTTAATTATATAAGGATGAACAGAGAGACCAGCATTTACACATATTCTGTTAAATATACTGTTTAAGTTAGATACAGTTAGTAATTTTCCATTTTATAATTGATAATAGGGATTTTTTCCCTGTTTGCTATATTTTCTAATTCAATTAATTCCATTATTTTACCTCATTTTTTTCTTAAAAAAATAAATAAAAATATTATTCCTGCAAAAATTATTATTAGAAATATATAGTATTATCAATTGATATATCAATAAAATTAATTAGTAAATACTTTTTTCCTTTTAGCAAAATAAATAATATTTGGTATATACCATATTGCATAAATTAATAACAAAATAAAAGTATATATAATAAAATATTCATCTATAATATTAGTTTGTAGATACATATTAATACCTACAATCAGTTTTATAAGATAATCTAGAATAAAAAATGAAATCAGAAGAAAAAAACCAAATTTTTCCTTTTTTTCTATGCCACTTATTAGTTTTATTGGTATAGCTATATAAAGAATTAAGTATAAGATAAAAGTACATAATAAGGTCGTATCAATTTCATTATTAAAATTAAAATTTCCACATATAATGATAAAATTAACAATGACAACAAAAGGTAAATACCATTTTGCAAAAAAATTTAAATACTTCATTGATATTGAGGAAGTAGAATCTTTTTCTTCTATTTCAGTTTCGTTGTTTTTATTATTATCTTTTAATAGTTTTTTGCCACAATATTTACAATACTTATCTTCTGTATCTGTTTCTTTACCACAATTACTACAATACATATTACTAACTCCTTATTTTTTCTCTTTCAATTTTTTAATATAATCGACTTGTTTTTGCAACTCTAATAAATCTTCTTCATCAAGTCCTTCTGTGTCAAGCCCACCACTATTAGCATGGGCGATATTTTTTATTTCTTCTGGATTTCTGATGTTAGACTTACCTAAAAGGTAATCTGTAGATACATTAAAATATTCAGCAAGTTTTAAGATATATTCATCTTTTAATGGAACTCTGCCAGTTTCCAATTTACTTACGCCAGCTATTTCTAAACCTAATAATTTTGATAATGCATCTTGATTAATTTGTTTTTCATTTCTTAATTCTTTTATTCTATTCAAGATAATCAACTCCTAAATATATTATAAACTATCTTAGCAGGAAAGTAAACATGATTTTCTAAAAAGATAATTTCTTTAAAAAATATCTTGATAAGATATAAAACAAATGATAATATTATCCTACAAGATAAAAAAAGGGGTGAGAAAATGTTTGAAAATTTAAGAAAATTAAGGCAAGAAAAAAACATAAAAGCTAGAGATATTGCTGAAAAGTTAGGATTAAAAACAGAAGGAGCATATTATAAAAAAGAAACTGGTTCAGTACCATTTACTTTAGAAGAAGGAAAGATAGTAGCAGACATATTAGAAACGCCTATAGAAGAATTTTTTTTACAGATAAATTATCTTAATAAGATAAAACAAACAAGCTAAATAAGGTGTAAGAATGTATGATGAATTAAAAAATAGCTAACTAAATTACGGAGAAAATCAAATTTTAGATTTTCTCCGTTTACTAAATTTTATTTATCTATAAAATTTCTTGTATATCTTACTTGTAAATTTAGTGTAAAATAGTATTCATTTTTTTCTTTAAATATTTCTAACATAT
>CANPZA010000134.1 GCA_947588915.1 uncultured Clostridia bacterium | reverse complement strand
CAAAATTAATTAATTACCATATATTACCAATTATTAGTAAATTATATAAATATAATAAAATTTACTCTTTTTTTCTGCTTTTTCAACTTTTTTATTTACTTTTTCAAAGTATTATGATAATATACAAATTGTAAACTTGTTGTAATATTTTATAGGAGGTATTGATATGAAACCTTTTATGGTAGAATTTACTGGTTCCGCTGAATCTGGTAAAACAACATGTATAAAAAATCTTTTGAGTCGGTTTACAGATTTAGATCTAAAAACAGTATATATAAGAGAATCAGCTGAGATTGTAGATAAACATATTCCCAAAAATGATTTTGATTATCATTTATCTTCACGTTTAATTACTATAAATAAAATAGTTGAATTAAAGCATTCTTCAGAATATGATATAATTTTGATTGATCGTGGAATGATTGATATGATTGTTTTTTCTATGCATCTCTTAGCTAAAAGCCCTAATTTATATAGAAAATATTCAAGTCTTATTTGTTTTATCGACTCATTACTAGAAGATTTTTTACCCAATTATCTGCTAATATTTAATGCCACACCTGAAGTTTCTATTAACAGGCGTGGAGGAGAAGGAAGTTTAGTAACTTATGAATTCATAAAAGAACAAATTTCTCTTTATAATTCTATGAAAGATGCTATTACAATTCCCTATGATATAATTGATACTTCAAATGTCACACAAAAATATGTATCAAATCAAGTATTTAATCTAATATTAGCACATTTTTCAAAAAGCCACTAGTATGAATTTAGTGGTTTTTTTACTATCATTTTAAATTTTTTTTACAATTGAACCTTCTTTCGTATCTTTTATTTCATATCCCTTATTTTGAATTAAATCTCTTATTCTATCAGATTTATCCCAATCTTTATTTTCTCTTGCTTTTTTTCTTTCTTCTATTAAATCTAAAATTTCTTGTGGTAAATCTTGTTTTTGTTCATCTACTTCATCTATCTTCAATCCTAAAACCATGTCAAATCTTTTTAATAGTTGTGCAAATTTAGGAGATTTCTTTTCTTGTCTTACAACTTCCCAAACTATTCCCATTGCAGAAGGCATATTTAAATCATCATTAATTGCTAAATGAAATTTATTTTCTAAATCTTGTATTATAGAATCATCAATTTCATCTTTTCCTTTCACATGAAGCTGATATCCGTTTTTTAACCTTTGTAATGATTTTGATGTAGAATCTATCGCTTCCCATGTGAAATTTAATTTATTTCTATAATGACTTGAATAATTAAATAATCTATATACTAATGGTGAATAACCTTTTTCAATAATATCTTTTATTAAATATACATTGCCTAAACTTTTTGACATTTTTCCACCATCTATTAGCAAATATTCTCCATGCATCCAGTAGTTTGCAGGTATTTTGCCACATTTTCCCTTGCTTTGTGCTATTTCATTTTCATGATGTGTTGGTATTAAATCTATTCCGCCTGTATGAATATCAAATTGTTCTCCTAAATATTTTTGTCCCATTGCAGAACATTCTATATGCCAACCTGGATAACTTGGTCCCCATGGGCTATCCCATTTCATTAAATGATTTTCAGGGGCTTTTATCCAAATAGCAAAATCATAAGGGCTTTTCTTTTCTTTGTCTACTTCAACTCTTGCTCCTGCTTTTTGTTCATCTAAATTTAGATTAGAAAGAATTGGATATTTATCTAATTTTGATATATCAAAATATATTGCAGTAGATGTTTCATATGCATATCCATTTTCTATCAATTTTTTTACATATTCAATCATTTCTTGTATATGATCAGTTGCCTTACAAATAATTTCTGGAGTTTCAATATTTAAATCTTTTAAATCTTTAAAAAATAAATCTGTATAATATTTTGCAATCTCCATTGGTGATTTTTTTTCTTCTCTTGCTGATTTTAACATTTTGTCTTCTCCTTCATCACCATCTGATACTAGATGTCCTACATCTGTTATATTCATTGCATGTTTTATTTTATATCCATTATATTTTAATACTCTTCTTAAAATATCTTGAAATATATTTGTTCTCATGTTTCCAATTGTTGCATCTTTATATACAGTTGGTCCACAAGAATAAATTCTAACTTCTTCTTTATCAATAGGATTAAATATTTCTTTTTTCTTTGTTAATGTATTATAAAAATAAATATCCAAATTGTTTCCTCCTTTTTAATATGAGATGTGAAATTTTTATTCTCACATCTCATTTAGTTAATTTGTACTAGTACTAGTATTTGTATTTGTATTTGTAGTTGAGTTAGTGTTTGTAGAATTTGTTGTGTTTGTATTTGTTGTACTTGTATTTGTTGTATTTTTATTAGTATTTGTTGTTACATTATCTTTTGGTTTTTCTTGTTCTTTTGGCTTAGTATGTAATGGACAAGTTTCTTCTACTTTTCCTTGAGATGCACTACCTGATGGTGTCCATAGTTTTAATTGCTCTTTTGGTACAACTCCTCCAAATATATTTTCTTTTACTTCACAATATTGTGAACAGAAGTCAGTTGCTATTTTACCAGATTCTGCACATATTAGCTGTGAACCATGTCCTTCACATTTTCCTGGTAAATTGTCTGCTGTGAATATTTCTCTATAAGTAGATGAACATCCAGTAGTTGCTATGCATCCTGTTAACTTACATATAGTCTGAGTTACAATTCCACTAGCCTCTGTAAATGTTGCTACAGGTAAGCCTTTATGAATATCTGTCATAACTGCATCCCAAATTAGTCCTGCTGGATTTGTTCCAAATCCTGTTATTGATTCTAATTTATCATATCCAAACCAACATGAAGCTGTATAATATGGTGTAAATCCACAAAGCCATCTATCATTATCATCATCTGTTGTTCCTGTTTTTGCTG
>CANPZA010000133.1 GCA_947588915.1 uncultured Clostridia bacterium | reverse complement strand
AGTAGCATAGATTATGTTTGCTACACTACTTCTAAAAAATAAATTAAAAAAATTTACACACTAATCTTGACAAGATCTTTTTCGCAAATAACCACCGTCTAGGAATATTAGATACAAACTAAAAAGAGAGGGATAGTAGTTGAAAAAAAATATAGTAATAATAGGAGCAGGACCTGCAGGCTTAACTGCAGCATATGAATTATTAAAAAATAAACCAAAAGAATATAATGTTACAATTATTGAAGCAGAAAATCAAGTTGGTGGAATTTCAAAAACAATAGAATTTGGAGATAAATTTTTAGTTGATACAGGAACTCATAGATTTTTTAGTAAAAGCAAAGAAGTAAATGATATTTGGAATGAATTATTGCCGTTACAAAATAAGCCAGCATATGATGATATAATATTAAATCGAAATAAAAAATTTCTTAAAAAAGGTTCAGATCCAGAGAAAGATAAAGAATCAATGCTTATAAAAGATAGACTAACAAGAATTTATTATAATAATAAATTCTTTGATTATCCAGTAAATTTAAGTTTTAACACAATAAAAAATTTAGGAATAATAAAAATAATAAAAGTAGGAATAACATACATAAAAGCATGTATAATAAAAAAGAAAGAAACATCACTAGAAAACTTTTATATAAATAGATTTGGAACAGAATTATATAACACATTTTTTAAGAATTATACTCAAAAGGTATGGGGAATCGAACCATCTAAAATATCAGCAGATTGGGGAGTACAAAGAGTAAAGGGAATATCAATATTAGAAATATTCAAGGATATTATAAATAAAAAACTAAATAGAAAAAAGGCTTGCAACACCCAAACATCATTAATAGAACAATTTTTATATCCAAAATTAGGAGCACGGACAAATGTGGGAAGTTATGGCAGAAAAAATAGAACAAATGGGAGGAAAAGTAATACTAAATGCGTGTGTTTCAAAAATTATTAAAAAACAAAATAATATTAATAGTATAGAATATATTTCGGATGATAAAAAAATTAGTCTTGATGTGGATATAATAATTTCATCTATGCCAATAAAAGACTTATTTATAGCAATGGGAAAAGAAAATGTAGATGAAAATATTTATAATTTAGCTACTAACTTACCTTATAGGGATTTTATGTCAGTATATTTATTAGTAGATAAATTAAAATTAGAAAATAAAACAAATATAAAAACAATAGGAAATATAATTCCTGATAATTGGATGTATATACAAGATAATAGTGTTAATTTAGGAAGAGTCCAAATTTTTAACAATTGGTCACCATATTTATTTAAAGAAAAAGAAGATATGGCAAAAAAAGTTTTAATAGGCTTAGAATATTTTGTAACAGAAGGAGATGAACTTTGGGAAAAAGATGAAAAAGATATATGTAAACTAGCAGAAGAAGAGGCAATAAAAATTGGTATTATTGAAAAAAATAGTGTTGAATTATCAAAACGTGCAAAAGTAAAAAAAGCATATCCATCTTATTTTGGAACATATGAAAACATAGAAGAAATAAAAGAATATTTAAATACTATAAATAATTTATACTGTATAGGAAGAAATGGACAACATAAGTATAATAACATGGATCATTCAATGCTTACAGGCCTTGAAACTGCAAAAAATATTATAAATAATAAACAAGATAAAAAGAATATATGGAATGTTAACACAGAAAAAGAATATCATGAAATAAAAAATAAAGAATAATATAAAGGAGAAAAGAATGCATAAAATAAAAAAAGCAATTATTCCAGTAGCAGGTCTTGCAACAAGAGTATATCCACTAAACAAAGTTACAAAAAAGGCATTTTTACCAGTAATAGATGAAGATGGAAGAATAAAACCATTAATTCTAAAACTTTTAGAAGAATTATGCAAATCGCAAATAGAAGAAATTTATTTAATAATAGGGAAAAATGATGCTATAGAATATGATAATTTATTTAAAAGAGTAGATGATAAAATATATAATAAATTAAGTTATGCTGATAGAGAATATGAAGAAAAAATATTAAAAATTAGTAAAAAAGTTAAATATGTAATACAAGAAAAACCTTTAGGATTTGGACATGCAGTTTTTATGACAAAAGAATATATAAAAAATGAACCATGTATTCTTATATTGGGTGATACTATTTATAAAAATACAGGAAAAGAAACATGTATAGAACAGATTTTAAATTTTTATGATGAGTATGAAAATGTTATAATTGCACTTCAAGAATTAAAAGAAAAAGATTTAAAATACTATGGTACAATATATGGTAAATGGGATGATGAAAATAAAACTAAAATATCAATAGAAACAATTGTTGAAAAACCAAGTATAAAATATGCGAAAAAACATTTATTACTAGATAATAAATTTTATGGGAATTTTGGTGAGTTCATACTAACAAAAGAATTATTTGAAGAATTGGAAAATATAATAAATAAGCCTTTAAAAGAAGATGAAGAATATCAATTAATGGATGCATTTGAAAATGTCATAAAAAAAGGACATGCAAAAGGATTAGTAATAGATGGATATTCTTATGATGCTGGAAATATAGAAGCATATAAAAAAATATTAAGAAATTTTTAAAAAATGTCAAAAATATGTTTGACATTTTTTTGTTTGTATGATATTATATGAAAAAAAAGAGAAATGGAGTGGTAAATATGCCTAGAAAGAAACCAGAATTAAATAAAAGAGAAAAATCAATATTAAGATTTATTGAAAAACAAATAATGACACAAGGATATCCACCATCAGTAAGAGAAATAGGAAAAGCAGTAGGATTAAGTTCAACTGCAACTGTACATGGATATCTTGCAAAACTTGATGAAAAAGGATATATTAAAAAGCAAGATAAAAAAGGAAGAACTTTAAGATTATTAAAAGGTGGTTCAGGAGAACCAAAGAAAACATCAAGTAAAGATTT
>CANPZA010000132.1 GCA_947588915.1 uncultured Clostridia bacterium | reverse complement strand
AATTTTTAGGTTTCCCATTTTAGTTAAAATATTACGAACAAGTGTACCAAACCACTTGGGGAAAAGTTGGGGAAAAAATCCTCAAAAAAGTTCAAAAAATGACACAAATGTTCTAAAAATCATTTCCCCAATTTTTATTGATATACAGCCTAAAACCCTTGATTTCACTAAATTACATAAACCTCTCAACTAGCCCTCATAACCCGAAGTGTTATCCAACCTTCGCATAATATATTCGTTTAAGCAAGTTGAGACTGAAATAATTCTCGTGTAAAGAACCAAAATGAGGCTATGCAGAGGAATTGGAACCAATCATAATAAAAATAAAATAGAAAGGAAAATGACAATGAAATATGGAGTCGGGATTGATGTATCAAAATGAGGGAAAATTAAAGAAAACACTAAAATATCCGGATTCAGTAAATTTTTAAGAATGTATTATGGAATTGTAAAGAAAAGATATAAAGAATTAAATATTTGGCAATAGATAATTAGTATAAAAAAACAGCCATATAAATGGCTATTTTGTCATGTTCAAAATTTTTTATTTTAATGTATAAAAAATTTTCTAAAAATTATTGACTTTTGTTAGCAAGTTTTGGTTCACTTCAGTAAGAAAATAAGTTTGTAAGAGCTTTAACTGTTGATGAGCAACAAACATTTACTAATTATTTATTGAAGAAAGATTTATCTAAATGCAGATATAAAAATGTATTTTTAATTCAAATGTATATGGGTTTGCGTTGTGGAGAAACTTTAGATTTAACAACACACAATATTGACTTGAGAAGTAAAACAATAAATGTGCATAGAACTTTAACTATGGACGAGAATAATCAAGTTATAATGGGAGAAACAACAAAGACTTATGCTGGAAAAAGACCTCTACCTATACCAAACCAAATATATCAATATATAATAGAACAAATGAGAGTTGCTGATAGCAAAAAAACGAAGAAAAATTATTGTTTAAACCAGACAATGTAAAATATACAAGAATAACTAATGTAAATTCAGAACTACGAAGAATAATGAAAAAACAATTTGGAATTACAGATATTTCTTCTCATAGTTTAAGACATACTTATGAAACAAGATGTATCGAAAGTTGTATGGCCCCTGTTGTTGTAAAAAATTTAATGGGACATAAAGATATTAGTATAACATTAAATGTATATACAACTGTTCTTGATAAATTTAAACAAGCTGAAATTGATAAAGTTAATAATTATTATATGGCAGAAAATTTAATACCAAGTAATGAAGATAAACTATTAGAAAGATAGAAAACTTGAATAGAAATGTCATAAACCCTTATAAATAGCATAACTGATTTGTTTTTTTGATCTGTTTAGGAAAATACGATTTTAAATCAAAAAATTAGAAATCGTGAAATCCAGTTAAATCAGCGGTTACATTATTTCAAAAAATAAGACATATAATTTGTTTAACTTCTAAAATACTTGATACACTAAGCGTTTAGCAATTTACTTAAACAACCCCTAAACAAAAAAATTCTTTTCAAAATTTGTTTAAACAAAAGAAAAGTTAAAAATAATTAAAACTCAAAAAAATATTGAGGTGAAACTATTTTTAGAAAGTTACATCCCAACTATTTACTTTGAACCAAAAAATAGCCTGAATCTTTTGATACAGGCTATTTTCAGATGTTTTTTCTTTGGTTGCGGGAGTAAGATTCGAACTTACGACCTCAGGGTTATGAGCCCTGCGAGCTGCCAACTGCTCCACCCCGCGATGTAATTGCTTTTAACAAAATAAATTATATAACTTAAGTAAGTAAATGTCAAGCATTTTGAATTAAATTCTTGAATATATAACAATTTATGTTTTTTTGTTCAATAAAAAATAAAATATATATTTTATTATATATTTTATTCATAAATTTAAAAAAAATTCAAAATTATTATATAAAATTAAAAAAATTTCATGACTTATTTAACAGTCACAGATTCTTTTATATTTTCAAATTTTTTATCACCTATTCCGCTTACATTTTTTAAATCATCTATCGTTTTGAATTTTCCATTTTCTTCTCGATAGTTAATTATCCTCTGAGCAAGAGAATCTCCAACACCAGGCAAAGATTTTAGTTCTTCCAATCCACTGGTATTTATATTTATTTTAGAATTGCTAGAACCTGAAAAGCCTTCAATTACTTTTTCTCCATTTTCTGTGGATATGTATTCTACTTCTTTTTCATTAATATTTGGGATATATAATTTTTGTCCATCCTCTAAACAATATGCTAAATTTACATCTTCCAAATTAGCATCATCTTTTACTCCACCAGCTAAATTTATTGCATCTTCAATTCTAGATCCTTCTTCTAATTCAATCACTCCAGGAGTATTTACTGCACCTGTAACATAAACTTTTATTCTAGATACACCAGTACTTTCTTGTATACTATTATTTTCTGTCATAATATTTTCTATTTGCAAATTGTCATATATATTATCGAATTTTGATTCATTCATTTCATATTTTATTAATTGAGCGATAAATACAGCTAAAATAAAGCTGATAACAATTATCTTTATTAACAGATTCTTTTTTTTCTGAATATCTATTATATTTTTTTTCATAATATTAATTTCCTTTCTTAAAAAACTTAATTTTTTATGATTAATTTTTAATATAAAATTGTTTTTTATAAAAAATTAATATTTTATTAATTAATATTAATTTTTTATAACAATATCTTTTGTATTTATTTTATTTTTATAAAACAATCACATTTTTATTGAAATTTGTCGAATTTTAATATATGATATTTTAAAATAAACAAGCGAGAGGAATTTATGAAAATAAAATTAAAAATACTAACAATTTTGCTTATTTTTTTATTTTGTACACAAGCTTCTGCTTATGCTGTATCTATAAGTGCTGAATCAGCCATTTTAGTGGAAGTTAGCACTGGTAGAATTATTTATGAGAAAAATTCTACACAGAAAATGTTTCCAGCAAGTACAACAAAAATGATGACTGCAAT
>CANPZA010000131.1 GCA_947588915.1 uncultured Clostridia bacterium | reverse complement strand
GAGAAAAACAAAAAACAAAAGCATATTATGGAGTTGGAGAAAAACAATTTAGAAAATATTTCGAAATGGCTTCTAATAAAAAAGGTGTAACAGGTGAAAACTTATTACAATTATTAGAAAGTAGATTAGATAATGTTGTATATAGATTAGGATTTGGATTATCTAGAGCACAAGCAAGACAATTTGTAAATCACGGACAATTTGAGGTAAATGGAAAAAAAGTTGATATTCCTTCTTACCTAGTAAAAGCAGGTGATATCATTACATTAAAAGAAAATAAAAAAGATAATGCTACTATAAAAATAAATGTAGAAGAGTCAAGTAAAAGACCAATACCAGCATGGTTGGAAAGAGACACTAAAAATGTAAGTGGCAAAGTAGTAAGATTAGCATCTAGAGAAGATATTGATATTCCAATCGAAGAACATTTAATTGTAGAGCTTTACTCAAAATAATAATGGTAAGAAATAAATATAAAAATTTAGTACAAACTATAAAAAACATATTTATAATAAACCTAGAAAATTTTAGTGAGTTTGAGAGGATGTTCTCAAATATTTAGGAGGTAAAAATGATAGAATTTGAAAAGCCAAACATTGAATGTCTAGAGGTTGATGACACAAGTAATTATGCAAAATTCGTATGTGAACCATTAGAAAGAGGTTATGGGGTAACAATAGGAAATTCATTAAGAAGAATTTTACTTTCATCACTTCCAGGATGTAGCATAACTAGTGTAAAAATTGATGGAGTATTACATGAATTCTCTACTATTCCAAATATAGTAGAAGATGTACCAGAAATAATTGTTAACTTAAAAAGTGTTAGGTTAAGATTTGATGGTACTGAAGAAAAAGTTTTAAGAATTGATGTCAAAGGTGAAGGTGAAGTTACAGCTGCAGACATTATAACTGATGGAACGGTTGAAATATTAAATCCAGAATTACATATTGCTACTATTGCAGAAGGTGGAAGTCTTAAAATGGAAATGACAGCAGATAGAGGAAGAGGATATAACTCTGCTGAAAAAAACAAAAAACCAAATCAAGATATATCTGTACTTCCAATAGATTCTATCTATACACCAGTTAAAAAAGTTAATTATCAAGTAGAAAACACAAGAGTTGGACAAATGGTAGACTATGATAAATTAACAATAGAGGTGTGGACAGATGGAGGATTAAAAGCACATGAAGCTTTAAGTTTAGCTGCTAAAGTAATGACAGGACATTTAGACTTATTCATAGACTTATCAGAAGCAACTAAAAATACTCAAGTTATGATAGAAAAAGAAGAATCTAAAAAAGAAAAAGTACTAGAAATGTCAATAGAAGAGTTAGAACTATCTGTAAGATCATTTAACTGTCTAAAACGAGCAGGAATTGCTACAGTTGAAGATTTAACAAAGAAAACAGAATCTGATATGATGAAAGTAAGAAACTTAGGTAAAAAATCATTTGATGAAGTAGTTGCTAAATTACATTCATTAAAACTAGATTTTGCTAAAGAAGATGAATAAAACAGAATAAGGAGGGTGAAGAAATTGGCTACAAATAGAAAATTAGGTAGAACAACTGATATAAGAATGGCAATGCTTAAAACTTTAACAACAGATTTAATATTACATGGAAAAGTTGAAACAACTGAAGCAAGAGCTAAAGAAGTAAAATCTATTGTGGATAGCTTAATATCACTTGCAATAAAAGAAAAAGACAATTTTGAAATGGTTGATGTTAAAGTAGTAAAAGCTAAATTAGATTCAAAAGGAAATAAAGAAACTGAACTTGTAAAAAGCAAAAATGAAAAAGAATATTTAAAAGTAGTTAAAGAAGAAACTACTGAAAAAAGACAAAAAGATATGCCAAGTAGACTAAATGCAAGAAGAAAAATGATGAGAAAATTAAATAAAGTAAAAGATAGCAAAGGAAATAATATTGATTTACCATCAAAATTATTTAATGAAATAGCTCCAAAATACGCTGAAAAAAATATAGGGGGATATACTAGAATAGTAAAAGCAGGACCTAGACGTGGAGATGGAGCAGAAATTGCTATATTACAGTTAATATAAAATAACAAAAATAAAAATAGCAAAAAATAAAAATAACAAAAATAGAAATAGCAAAAATAGAAAATAAAAAATAGAAAATAAAAAATAGAAAACCACAATGTGGTTTTTTATTTTTGAGGTAATTTTGGGACAGGCACAATATTACCTTTTGAATAGAAATTCTCGCTTTTGATGTGTCGATTTTCATTTAAAAACATATAATAGACAGTAGGAGGCAGAATAATGGAATTCGTATTAAGTATAATTTTTTGGACATTAGCTATTTATGGTTTTTTTGAAATTATAAAAACAATAATATATATTTTTACATATACAAAATTTCAATCAGATGGAATTTATTTAATTATAGCAGTAAAAAACCAAGAAGAAAAAATAGAGGGATTTTTAAGGTCAAGTTTATTTAAAATATTATATGGAAAAGAAGATTATATAAAAAATATTATTGTTTCAGATTTAAAATCAGAAGATAGGACAAAAGAAATTGCAAAAAAATTAGAGAAAGAATATGATTGCTTAAAAGTAGTAAATTGGAAAGAATGTAAAGATATTATAGATAATGTTAATGAGAATTAGGAAGAATATAAAATTTTATAGTTATAAATTTCTATATCTAATATAAGATATAGAAATTTATTGTTTAAATGAATTAATATATTAAAAATATTACTTTTTTTAATATTTTAATATATCTAAATATTGTTATAAGTATTACATATATAATAAAGAAACAAGATGCCAAATAAGTTGACATCTTAAGCTATAAATACATTATTAATTAGAAAATAATGTTGTAAATTAAATTAGTTAGCATACATATTATTATACCACAAGCTGTAGGGAGTATAAAACTAAGTATAGTCCATTTAAGACTTCCGGTTTCTTTTTTTATAGTTAAAAGAGTTGTAGCACATGGAAAGTGTAAAATAGTAAACAACATAACATTTATTGCTGTCAAAAT
>CANPZA010000130.1 GCA_947588915.1 uncultured Clostridia bacterium | reverse complement strand
AATTAATTAATTACCATATATTACCAATTATTAGTAAATTATATAAATATAATAAAATTTACTCTTTTTTTCTGAAATATTCTAGAATTTGTGGATTTTTAAAATAAAAAATGCTATAATAATAATATAAATTAATTTTGGAGGAATTTAATATGTCTATAGAAAAACAAAAACTATATAAAGAGATAGATACATTACCAGAAGAACTTACTAATCAAGTTATCAGTTATATTGAATATTTAAAATTATATTTTTTAGATCCAGGAGCTCCAGATAGTGTAAAGATAAAAAGTAAGGAAGATTTAATTGAAAAACTACAAAAAGGACTAGATGATGTAAATGAAAACAGAGTACATTCTTTAGAAGAAACTTTAGCTAAAATAAACAATATATAAAAAATTGGAGAACTTATTATGAAGAAATATATAGTTGAAACGACAGAAACTTCTGAACAAGATTTAGTAAATATAATTTCATATCTTAGGTATAATTTAGCAGGAGACATAGTAGCAGATAAATATATAGATTTATTTAGTCAAGCTTTAAAAAAGTTAGAAGATATAGCAGGAAGTATGCCACTTATAGATGAAAAATTAATTAAACATAAAGATATTAGAAAAATTAAAGTAAAAAGATATACAATATTTTATACTGTTGATGAAATAAAAAGTAAAGCAATTGTTTTAAGGGTAGGACATGATTTTATGGATTGGGAAAAATATTTGAAAAATGAATAAAATGACAAATCTACAAACATGGTTTTGCCGAGATATAGTTTTAACTTATCTAGGCAAGAAGTCTCCTACCTCTAAGGTAGAGAGATGAATTGCAATTTCTATGTTGACATATTGTAAAAAAATGTATTATTATGTTTTTGTTCAAGTAAATAACAAAAGAGATTTTCTTTATGAAACTAGATAGTAATGCACATTCAGTATTTTTGTTACATTATCATCTTGTGCTTGTAGTAAAATATCGTAGAAAATATAAGCAAGGGTGAGTTCAGTACATTTGCAATCACTTGCTTTTTTGCTCTACTCTAGTCAGACAAATAATATCGCTGAGATTAAGTCCTTAAATAATATGAAAAATATATAAAATGAGTATACAGGTTTGTAAGTATACTCGTTTTTGACTTTAGATTATATAAAACAAAAAAATTGTAGTATAATATATTATTGCAAGAAATAAAATAGGAGGAAATTTTTTTGAAAGAGTTATTTGTTAAAAATGTAGTAGATTAAACTACAGATTTTTTAGACAATAACCAAAGATTAAAGTTAAAAGAAATACTTACAGAAATATGCATATATTATAGAATTGAAAAATTAGAAAAAAGTCAAAAAGAAGAAATACAAAAGAATAATAAAGATTTATTGAATAAATTTATATCAGCTAAAGAAATTGAAGATTGTTCGGCAAGGACTTTAAATTACTAAAAAGATAATATAAATAAAAAGCTAAATACTATAAATCTACCAATAACTGAAATTACTACTGAAATATTAAGAAATTATTTAGATGATTATAAAAGTAATTCATCAGTAGGTATGGTAACAATAGAAAATATAAGGAGAACATTATCAAGTTTTTTGCTTGGTTAGAGAACGAAGACTATATTGTAAAAAGTGCAGCTAAAAGGATTCATAAAGTAAAAATAGCTAGAAGAGTTAAAGAAACATTAACAGATGAAAATTAAAAAAAATTAAGAGATACTTGCTCAAACATAAGAGATTTAGCAATATTAGAACTATAATTTTAACTGATATGAGAGTTCGTGAACTTACTAGATTAAATATATCAGATATGAATTTTCAAGAAAGAAGCTGGATTGTCTTAGAAAAAGGGAATAGTGAAAGAGAAGTTTATTTTAATGCAAAGAATAAAATGTATATAGAAAAATATTTAGAAATAAGAACAGATAACAATGAAACTTTAGTTGTATCACTGATCAAACTATATAACAGATTAGGAATTGAAATAGTTATAAGGAATTTAGAAAAAGATGCAAATATCAACAAAGTACATCTACATAAGTTTAGAAGGACAATGGCTACAATGGTGATAGATAAGGGAATGCCAATTGAACAAGTACAGAAATTATTAGGAAATATAAAAACAGATGCTACTATGGAGTATGCTAGGTAAATCAAAATAATGTAAAAAATTTGTACAGAAAATGTATTACATGAATAAGTGAATATAGAGATAAAATAGTAAAAATTGACATAGAATGGAAAGCAATGTACAATATTGTTGAAAAATATAAGTATCTATACAACATTTTTTCTAAATTAATTATACTAAATATTTTAATAGGAGGTAATTCTATGAGTTTAACAATGAGAAAAATGCAAAAATATTTAAAGGAAAAATACAATAGAACGAAACCAGAATATATGAAAAATACACAAAGGTATTTTTTAAAATTAATAGAGGAAGTAGGTGAATTAGCAGAAGTTATTAGAAAAGAGCAGAGAATGGAAGGCAGTAGTATTAAAGGAACTATAGAAGAAGAATTATCAGATGTTTTATATTATGTTTTAATGATTGCAAATACATATGATATAGATCTAGAAGATTGCTTTAGAATGAAAGAAGAATTGAATTGTATTAGATATGGACATCAATTAAAAATAGATGATATACAAGAAGATGATGAAAAATGATAGAATTATTAAACAGTATAAATGAAAATTATGGCATATCTATAGATATTAATAAGATTCACAAATTAGGAGCAACTACTATAAATGATATATTTTTGATAACCATTGATAACAAAAAATATATTTTAAAAATTTATAATGTAGATAAAGAAAAACAAGTCAGTAATTCTTTATATACACAAAAGAAGATATTTCAGTTATTAAAAATAACAGCAGATTTTTTATTAAATAAAAAGAATGAATTATATACAAGGTATAATGATAAATTTTATGCAATACAAGAGTATATTGAAGAGCAAAAGAATACTAAAATAGATATAATAGAAGAAACATAAAAGAATTTATATTTTTTACATCAAGAATTGAAAAAGTTGGATAAGAGTTTATATAAAAACAAAAAAGAATATAGTGATAGTATGGTGTTAAGATAGATTTTGGACACGAAAGCGTAGAAATGTTATAATAGTTTTATACGCTTAG
>CANPZA010000129.1 GCA_947588915.1 uncultured Clostridia bacterium | reverse complement strand
TACTTATTGCTATTAAAAATGGAAATCGTCCGATTACAAGGAACAAAATTATTAGTAAGTATTGCAATTAATCTTTCTCTTGGTGAATCAATAATTCTGCACCCTACACAACCTGCAGCATTACAACCAAATCCCATGCACATGGTAATCATTTGTTTACCGTGTACAACAACACTTTTTAAAGAATCCATCCATATTAAAAGCAATTCTAGGTAAATATCCTAAATCTTCTAGAATTGTAAAAAGTGGAAAGAAAATTGCCATAGGAGGGAGCATAACAGAAATAATCCAAGTTAAAGTTTGGTATACACCTGAAATTAGCATAGAGGATATCCAATTAGGACAATTCAAAAAGTTAGCAAATAAAGTTAGTTTTTCTTGTATCCATCTAAACATAGAAAACAATGCTTCTGAAGGATAGTTAGCACCAATTATAGTTATCCAGAAAATAATTCCTAAAAACAGAATCATAATTGGAATACCAAACTTTTTGGAGGTTAGAATTTTATCTATTTTCCTGTCTCTGTTAGAATAATTTTCATCTTCGAACCTACATACCTTTCCACATATTGTTTCTGATCTGTGCATAATAGTAGATACAATTAAATCTCGTAAAGTATCTTTTTGTATGTTATTTTGCTTTAATTCATTGTCTATAATATCTTTAGTATCTTGAATTAATTTATTTTTTGATAAATCAATATTAATATGCTTTTCAATAGATTGTATAATTTTATTATCTCCATCAATTAGTTTTAAGGAAATCCATCGTGATAAATTAGAAGAAATTTTGAATTCATCTTCTAAAATAACCTGAAACTTTAATATGCATTTTTCAATAATATTATTATATAAAATTTTTTTAGGTTTTATATTTTTATTGTTACATACATATTTTACTACATTCATAAGATTTTCTAGAGTTTTCTTTTTTCTTGCGATAGTACCAACAACAGGAATTCCAAGTTCATTAGATAATTTGTCTAAATCTATATGTATTTTCTTCTTTTTTGCTTCATCTAATAAATTAACACAAAGAATAATATTATCTGTAATTTCCATAGTTTGAAATACAAGGTTTAAATTCCTTTCTAAACAAGTAGCATCAACTACAATAACAGTACAATCGGGTTTTCCAAAGCAAATATAGTCTCTTGCAATTTCTTCTTCTTCAGAATTAGACATAATAGAATATGTTCCAGGAATGTCTACAAAAAGAAAATTTGTATCTTTATATATACAGTTACCAGTTGCATTGCTTACTGTTTTTCCAGGCCAATTACCAGTATGTTGATGCATACCTGTTAGATTGTTAAAAATAGTTGACTTACCAACATTAGGATTTCCGTGATAAAGCTATAACATAGTCGCAATTATTTTTTAAAAGTTCAAAATCATTTTCTAATAAAGAACTTCTGGTAGAGGATTTTGTTAGACCCATATATAACCTCCTAATTTTTTATTTAATATTACATATTATGAAATCAAAATATAAAAGTTACAATATTAATAGGATATGGTTATAAGTTTAGCATCTTCTTTTCTTATAGCAATTAGAGTTCCACGAATAGAAAAAGCACGAGGATCACATAAAGGACTTATTAAAACTGGAGTAATTGTAGCACCTTCTACAAATCCCAAATCTAGTAATCTTCGCCTTATATTTCCATTACAATTTAATTTTTTAATATAACCTTTAGTATTTAAAGGCAATTCATTTAAAGTGTTAATTTGTTTAATCATTAATTTATGCCTCCAGAAATAATTAGTTAATATATTATATTTTGTCGAAAAATAATTTGTTACATATTGACAATTAAATTGTTTTATGAAAAAATAATAATGGAATAAATAATCAAAATAGGAGGAATTATAATGGGAAAATTAAGAGGTTTTGAAATAGCAAAAGGATTTGAAAATAAAGGGATTAATATGCCAATAAGAAAGACAAAATATTCAGCTGGATATGATGTAGAGGCTGCAGAAGATACTATAATTCCAAGTTTTAAGAAAGGAATGAATCCTACACTAGTAAAAACTGGATTAAAAGCATATATGCAAAATGATGAAGTATTGTTATTATATAATAGAAGTTCTAATCCTAAGAAAAAGGGATTAATATTGGCTAATAGTGTTGGTGTCGTAGATAAAGATTATTATGGAAATCCAGATAATGATGGACATTTTATGTTTGCATTTTATAATATCAAAGATGAGGATGTTTTGATAAAAAAGGGAGAAGCGATTCGGACAGGCAGTATTTCAAAAATATTTAGTAACAGATGATGATATTGCACAAGGAGAAAGATTAGGTGGTTTTGGATCTACAAGAAAAGAATAAAAAATCAAAAAAAAATAAAAATGATTTTTTCTTACAGGTACAACAGAAAGAAGAAAAATATACATAAAAATTAATGGTAAAAGCTTTGACTTTTACCATTTTTTGTTGTATAATAGATATGGGTAAAAAATCCAATAAAGTTATTTAATACTAATATTTACATAACTTTATAATATTTTTTTTATAAAAATATTAAAATTACTGAAAGGAGTTGGCTTACATGTTTAATGTAGGAGACAAGATTGTGTACCCAATGCATGGAGCAGGGGTTATAGATTCAATAGAGGAAAAAGATATTTTAGGAGAGAAACAATCTTATTACATATTGAAAATGCCAGGAGAAGTAAAGGTGATGATACCAACTGCTAAGGCAGAATCAGTAGGTGTAAGAAATATTATAGATAAAAATTCAGCAGAAAAAGTAATTGGAATATTGGAAAAAGATGAAACCGAGATGGATAAAAATTGGAATAAGAGATATAGAGATAATATGGACAAAATGAAAAGTGGAGACATATATGAAGTTGCTGATGTAGTAAGAAACTTAAGTTTTAAGCAAAAGGAGAAGGGATTATCAACTGGTGAAAAGAAAATGTTAAATAATGCAAAGCAAATATTAGTTAGTGAATTAGTATTAGCAGAACATGCATCACAAGAGGAGATAGAACAATTAGTAGATAATAAAATAAATACATCATTTATGATGTTTAGATCAGAAGAAGTAAAACCAGAAAGTGTTGTGAATAAATTTATTCCATTTGATGGAACAGGAACAAATGATTAATTAAAAATATCTAGTTGTTAGCTCTATACAATAATTTATAATAATTAACAAGCTACAACTAGATATTTTTTGGTTACTAGATAATGGTTTTTATAAATAAAAAAGCTAGAATTTAGTTATATGTAATAATTTTGTAACTAAAACTTAAT
>CANPZA010000128.1 GCA_947588915.1 uncultured Clostridia bacterium | reverse complement strand
TTCTATATTTTTTAACATATGAGCATCTATGATTGTTATATCATTTTCGCTTTTGCTCAATCTTTTTTGTATTCCATCAAATATTTGGGCTACATGCACAGAATCAGTAGTTCTTAAAGATGTCATATTTGGAAGTGTCATTGGTCTTCCTGCTGGGCCTGATGCTTCATATTTTCCTACCCATATTCCTTCCAGCTCATCTCCTCCAAATGTAAATGCTGGATGTACTATATATCCTTCTTCTACTTCTTTTGATGTCCCACTTAAAAATTTTACATCTATTCTATATGATTTTCCTCCTTCTTGTGTCGTATATTCTTTATATCCTTCTTCCTCTGAATTATCATATATTTTATAACAATATCTTGGTATCCATACATAATAATTTCCATCTAATGTTGCATTTGCCCAATGGCTACTTCCCCATTCTCCTGTTGTTTCATCATATTGGTTTGTTTCACCAGTTTGTACTTCATAACTATACCATGTTTTTCCATTTACTTTATTTTCTGGAACAGGTACACTATTTCCATTTTCATCATATGTTATTGCTTGCATTCCTGCTTTTAATACTGGATGATTTGCTCCACTTGTATCTACCTTTTCTCCTACATTTTCTTCTTTTTTACTTTCTACTGTGCCATTTGCATTAATTGTTACTTCATGTCCATTTACTTTTACTGTTAATGGAAAGCTACTATCTGTTATTTCATCTGGTACTCCTTCTATATTTGGTATTTTTAGTAAATTATCTTTTAGTTCTTTATAATTTAATTTTCCATTTTTTCCATAGCTTCCCATTACTGCTAACTTTACTTGTTCTTCTGCAGTTGCTTTACTATTTTCATCTTCTGCTTTGCTAGCTTGATTTAATATTCCTTCATCTCCTGTTAATGTTAATATTGTTACTCCTGCTAATATTAAAAGTACAATTATTGTTATTACTAATGCAATTAATGTAATACCTTTTATTCTGCTTTTCATCGTTTGTCCCTTCATTAATATTCCTCCCCTTTCCCATTTGTCTATTATTTTATTTATGTTATTTTTGCATAATATTGTGACATTATTAAAATTAATGATTCTTTTATTTTACAATATTAGAAAGTTGTACTAAGGCGAATAAAACCATTACAATCGTTAAGTCCACTTAACCACATACCTATACCAGCGAAATTAGTCTCAGAAGCAGTTATGGAACCATCTCCCTCTGTTTGGTCACTACACAAAGTTGAAGACCAGTAGTATTCTTTTAAATTATAGTCTGGATAATTATCTTGTGAAACCCCAACTATATTATTTACAAAATCTCCAAAAGCTGCCCATTCTGACTTTGATGGTACAAACCATTTATTCAAATCATATTTTTTCACATTTTCCTCTTTCTGTATAATTCCCCATATGTCATTATCATTTTGTTTTCCATAACTTTCTCCTTCTCCATCTTTATTCCAATTTTCTATCATTTTTGTAGTGTTTACTTTTCCATTTCCAAAATCACTTTCTGTAGTTACAATTCCATCTGACTGTGCTTCTTTTTTTGCATTATAATACCAATAATGTTCACTATTATCTAAATCTTCTAATGCCATTACATAAAATCTATCTTCTGTCCCACTACCTTGTATTTCTGACAATACTGGCCTACTCCAATCTCCAAATTTTGTAGCATTTTCATTACATATTTGATAGCTTTTTAAACCATTAGTCTTTCGTATATATATATATGGACCCCAATCAATAGCACTCCAATTTCCAGACCCATCTTTTGCCATATCAGCATATATTATACCATCTGGTTGCCTATCTCCATCTAAATCTGCATAATATCCTACATAGCTATCTGTTGATGATATTACTGGTCCTATTGGTACTTTCTCTTTTGAGTTTATTGTTCCTTGTTTATCTATAGTGTAACTTTTTAAATCTCCCTCGAATGTCCATGGTCCTTCTCCTGTTAACTTTCCTTTTTTATCTTCTCCAAACTGTGTACCTATTGCTTCTTGCAAATCTATTGTTGTTAATTTTCCTAATCCACTTGTTAATGCATCTGCCACTGCTAATTTTACTTGTTCTTCCTCTTCTGCTTTATTATTTTCATCCCTTGCATCTGTTGTTTTTGTTAGTATACCTTCATCTCCTGTTAATGTCGCAATTGATATTCCTGCTAATATTAAAAGTACAATTATTGTTATAACAAGTGCAATTAATGTAATACCTCTACTTTCTTTCTTCTTTGTTTGTTGATTTGTCCTTTTCATTTTTTCTTTTCCTCCTCTTCTCCTTTTTCATTTGATTATGTAATTGTATTATTATATGTTTACATTCGCATTCTAACATAGATATTTTTCATTTTCAATCTTTTATTTGAATTTAATTAAAATGTAATACAAATGTAATGTAATCGTAATATCATAAAATTTGTTTTGAGTATTGTACATATATATTATTGAATGTTATAATAGAAATATATAAATAAAAGATAAAAATGATAGGAGAAAACTATGGGAAAATTTGATTCACTATTAAAAACAAATTCTAGTAAAAGAAAATTTCTTTATGACTACACGAAAATATATAAAAAAGGTCGCTTTGCAAATTCTGTAGATTATGATTATTTTGAAAGTGTATATATTCAAGAATTATTGGAAGCTAATAAAAAGAAAAAATACAATAAAGATTTAATTACTTTATGGGGAAAATTAGATATGAAATCTTATATTGATTATGATTTAGGAAATACCATCAATCTGTATTACATAGAAGGTACTAAGCCTATATGTGCAAATCAATTAGAAGATTATAATTATATGCCTGAAGATGCTAGATATATGAAACTTTTAGATATAAAATATATAAAACATATAAACTTAGGAAATGTTGAATTTAATAATATTTATTTAGCTACTTATGAAATTTTGGATAAAAACAATAAATTCAGACCATATATTTTAATTTTTAATAAAGACCAAAATGAAAATTTTATAGAACTTGGATATGGTTATGACTCAAATAATAATGGTAATATTGAATTATTTATTACAACTTTTAATTATCCAATATTTCTAACACAAAAAGGTTATATTCTCCTACCTCTTAATAATAAAAAAATCAAATTAGATATTTATGATTATATTACAGATACTGATATTGGAAAAATACTAAAATAAGGCTACAGCAACTGTAGCCCTTAAAATATATATTTTTTTAAGCAAGACCATATTTTTTCTTAAATTTATCTGCTCTACCACCAACTGTTTCTTGTCTTAAATTACCTGTCCAATATGGATGGCATTTTGAACATATATCTACTTTTAAATCTTTTTTTGTTGAA
>CANPZA010000127.1 GCA_947588915.1 uncultured Clostridia bacterium | reverse complement strand
TTTATGCAGATAATGGTTATAATATAATGGGAGTTTAAAAAAAATTTTACTAGCTATTGTATAATTATTTTATATATGATATTATGTGCAAGGGGATAGTTATGAGAATAAAAAATAAGAAAAGATTTGTAATAAGTATTATAATTTTATTACTAATTATAGTATTAATAATATTTGGTGTTATAAAATTATTTAGTAGTAAAGATACTGAAGAGGTTGTATCTACAGATGTCCAAGAAGAGACACAAGAAGTTGAAAAAGTTGAAGAAGAGATTGAAGAAGAAGCTCAAGAAAGTAAAAAGATAGATTTTTTGGCAAATGTAACAGAACCTATGTATAAAAAAAGTGAAAAAAACATAAAAATACCAGTAATAATTTATCATGCATTTAGTACACCAGAACCAGAAGGCGATATTTATAAATTATTTAGCACGCAAGCAAGATTTGAAGAAAATGTAACTACTTTATTAAATGCAGGATATACATTTATTACTTTAGAAGATGTTTATGCATATAATAAAGAAGAAATAGCATTACCTGAAAAAGTTTGTGTAATTACTATGGATGATGGATGGCTTGGATGTTATACAGAAGCATTTGCAGTATTAAAAAAGTACAATATTCCTGCTACTATATTCATAGTTAGTGATTTAGTAGGAACTCAAGACTATTTTTCATGGGAACAAGCAAAAGAAATGTATGATACAGGTCTTGTAAAATTACATATTCATGGAAAATCACATATTGAATATTCAAGTGTGGCTAAAGAAAAGTTAGTATCAGATTATACTAGTGCTCATAAAGAATTAGAAGAAAAGATGGGAGAAGAAATACAAAAAATAATGGCATATCCTGCTGGTAAATATAGTGACAATTCGAAAAAATGGCTAAAGGAAGCTGGATTTGAAGTTCAAGTATTAACTAAATATGGAACAGTTAATAAAAGTAGAACACTTGATTTAACAGATATAGGAAGAATAAGAGGGGAAAGAGCTACAGGTAAACAATTATTATCAACAATTCAAAATGCTAGTGTTTAGTTAGAGAAAATTAGAAAAATAATTTAAATAAGGTCATGCACTTTTCATTTTTATAAAACATATAATTTGATTATATGGAAGTAAAAATGGAGGTGCATTTATTTTGTTATCACTTTGTTTAACAGGTGTACTGGGATTTTTAGAATTCTTAAAATCAGCAGTGTTTGTTGTCCGGATATATTCAAGGTGGAAATTTATTTCCAGAACCTTTAACTGCAGAAGAAGAAAAACATTGTTTAGAACAAATGGCAAAGGGAGATGATGAAGCCAGAAATATTTTAATAGAAAAAAATTTAAGATTAGTCGCACATGTAGCTAAAAAATATAGTACAACTAAAGTTGATCAAGATGATTTGATATCAATAGGTACAGTTGGATTGATAAAAGGTATTAATAGCTTTAAAATAGAAAAGGGAGCAAGACTTTCTACATATGTATCTCGTTGTATTGATAATGCAATATTCACATGTTGGAAAGTTGTGTAGCAATTAGTAAGCTGTTTGATAAATTAAAGGACAAGCTAAATACTTCAATTACTTTTAAAAACTTATGCTATCAGTTATAAAAAAATGGAAAACTGGTAAATCACAGATGACAAGGGCAAGTTATAACATACTAAAAAAATGTATGAATTAGTTGCTCATACATTTTCCTTTTACATCTTTTGAAATCAAATCTAGGATTTTCTTTTTAGATGCATCATTAATATTTAATTGATTTATTTTTTCTATTAATAGGGTTGCATGAAAGTTTGCAACTCTATTTTCAAGTTCTTCTTTATCTTCTTCTAATTCTGGAAGATTTACAAAAACTTTCATACAACCTCCTTACTTAAAGTTTATTCAAACAACACAATAAAATGTTTAATTAACTTGTATAATTTGACTAACTTTCAAATTCATTAAATAAAGACTTTCTTATTTTTAAATTGTTTGAATTTATCTTGACTTTTTGGCTATTGCCATAAGTTAAACGAATTAATTCAATTTCAGCATTATCTAGAAAAACCAATTTTTCTACTTCATCAGTAATTTTTATTACTATGCAGAAATATGGATTTTCATTTTTGCTTACACGTTCTTCTAGTTTAGCTGGGATATTTATAATCCTTTTTCTCCTCTCTGCATTTTATTGGTAAGAGAATTGTATTTTTAGATATAAATGATATAATCTATTTTTTATTGATTATATTATATTTAGTATATAGTAAATTTTTGTTAATTTCACATTTCCTACTATAGGTAGTCTGAATAGTAACAGAAGTATAAAAAAATATTGAAAAATGATCCAATGAGTATTTATTTAAAATTTTATTTAGTATATAATTATTTTAGAATATAAAATAAGGAGGTAAATATGGAAGATAAGATTTATATGAAAACGAAATATGATGGAATTTGGGAAAAGAATGCAACTTTAGGCTTTGTAATATATCTAGCAATCTATTTGGTTATATTTTTTGGTTCCATTTTTGGATTTATTTTTTTAGGTGTTCCAACATTTATTTTAGGGATTTGGTTGGTATTTATTTCTTTTTTTCTTATTATAAAAGCGGTATTAACAAATCAATCTAAAAATATGTCAAAATCAACAGCTTTTATTGAAAGAGATGGAATATTATATGCTATACAATTATTATATACAAAAAAAGAATTAGGAACAGAAACATCACGAAATATGATATATATGCCATCTGGAACAATATTTCAAGCAGCAACCCTTAATAATAATATTAAAGTTGCTAAAGATGTTCAAGCGCATGAAAAAGAGGTAAGAGAAAGAAGAAACAACATTGCATCTTTTAGTATAGCGTTAGATGATATTTTAAATCATTTAGAAAAACATCCTAATGATTATAAAGTTTTATCAAATGAGAAAAGAACAAAATTAGATAATTTATTTATGTATAATAGAGAAAATGCTGGTATGCCATCTCTTATTACAAAAAATGCAAATTATAATTTTTTGATTTTAAATAATCCAAAAATAATTGATTCAAATGATAAATATTTTATTATAAGTTTTAATAATGAAAAAAATGAAATTTGTATTGCAAAATTTTCTAATTGTTATGATAAATTAATAGAAAATATAAATAATATTAAATAATAGATGTTTTTGAGGTTGAAAAAACTCTTTTTTATATTATAGGAAAGTTCTATTTTTAAACTAAAATAAGGACAAAAAATAGGCATCACAAAAATGCCTCAAAAATATAGTTTTTTTGAAGTTTAAAAAGGTAAGCTATCATCTTCTTGAATTTCATCAGGATTATAACCATAGAACTTGGCGGCTTC
>CANPZA010000126.1 GCA_947588915.1 uncultured Clostridia bacterium | reverse complement strand
CAGATTATACTTAATATATGTAAAGAAAGAGGTTTTGATACACAAATTTCTGGTACAATTGTTTCCATTATTTTAATCGGAATATCTGCATTTTTGACAGGACTTAATTTATTCAACAAAATAGGAAAATTTGCAGGTGCAGGTTCTCTAATTCCTATCACTGGATTTGCTAATTCTATTGTTTCTCCAGCCATGGAATATAAATCAGAAGGTTATGTTATGGGAGTTGGTGGAAAAATGTTTACAGTTGCAGGACCTGTTTTAGTATTTGGAATCTCTGCTTCTATCTTAGTTGGAATAATATATTTGATCTTTAATACTCAAAGTATGACACTAGTATAAAATTAAAATTATATTTTTGATGAAATATCTATTATTAATAATATGTATTAGATTTAATTAATTAAACTATTAAAATAAATAGTTCAAGGAGATGATTTTTTGGAAAAATTAGGTAAGCAAACTATAAAATTTAATTCTCCCCCTTCAATTCTAGAATGTAGTTCTATTGTTGGTCCAAAGGAATCTCAAGGACCATTAGCAAAATATTTTGATCAAACTTTAGATGATGAATTTTGGGGAGAAAAAACATGGGAAAAAGCAGAAAGCAAGATTATAAAAGAGACTGTGAATACTGTTATTTCAAAGTCTGGTATACCTGCAAGCGAAATTGATTGTATGTTTGCGGGGGATTTATTAAATCAGTGTATTTCTTCTAGTTTCGGATTAAGAGAATTGAGTATTCCATTTTTTGGAGTTTTTGGTGCTTGTTCTACTTTTGTTGAATCTTTATCTTTAGGAGCTATAGCAGTTGAAGGTTTTGCAAATAATGTTTTATGTGCTACTTCTAGTCATTTTTGTAGTGCAGAAAAGCAATTTAGATTTCCTTTGGAATTAGGTAATCAAAGACCTCCTACTAGTCAGTGGACAGTTACAGGTGCTCGGTGCTACTATTATAGCAAAAAATGGTCAGGGACCATTTATAACTCATATTACTCCTGGAAAAATTGTTGATATGGGAATAAAAGATGCAAATAACATGGGTGCTGCAATGGCTCCTGCATTTCGGTGAAACTTTAATTACCCACTTTTCAGACACAGGAAGAAACCCAAGCTATTATGATGCAATAATTAGTGGTGATTTAGGACATATAGGAAAAGAAATAGCAATTGATATTGCATCAACTAAAGGTTACAACATTAAGTCAAATTATAATGATTGTGGTGTATTAATGTTTGATAAAAATGCGCAAGATACTCATTCAGGTGGTAGTGGTTGTGCATGTTGTGCTACTGTATTTTCTGGCTATTTCTTTAAAAAATTAAAAGAAAAAAAGATGAAAAAGATATTATTAATTGCAACTGGTGCATTAATGAATTCAACAAGTTCGCAACAAGGTGAATCAATTCCTGGAATAGCTCATGCAATAAGTATTGAAATTTAAAATGAAAGGATGAACTTTATGAATATAAATTGGGCAAATGTTTTCGATTGGACAATATTATTAAAATGTTTTGTAACAGGTGGAATAATATGTATAATTGGGCAAATATTAATTGATAAAACAAAACTAACTCCGGCAAGAATTTTAGTTATATTCGTGACTACTGGTGCTATTCTTGGTGGATTAGGTATTTATCAATATCTAGTTGATTTTGCTCGGTGCTGGAGCTACTGTACCTCTTACTGGTTTTGGATATAATTTAGCAAAAGGTGCAATTGAAGGTGTTGCGCAAAATGGCTTGGTTGGAGCCTTTACAGGAGGTGTTAAGGCATCCAGTGGTGGAATTGCCGCAGCTGTATTTTTTGGATATTTAGCTTCACTTATTTCTAAACCTAAAATGAAAAAACAATAAATAAAGCAGGTAGTTCCCTGCTTTATTTATTGATAATATTTTATGAAAATTCTAAGATTTTAACATTAAAAAAGAATAACTTTTTCGTTATTCTTCTAATTATGCTTTTTTTGCAATTTCAGCTATTTCTGTAAATGCTTTTGGATCTGTTACTGCTAATTCTGCCAACATTTTTCTATTAATTGTAACATTTGCTTTTTTTAATCCTGCTATCATTTTGCTATATGTTGTTCCATTCATTCTAGCAGCTGCATTGATTCTTGCTATCCATAATTTTCTAAAATTACTTTTTTTATCTTTTCTTCCAATATAGGCATATACTCCAGACTTCATAACAGCCTGTCTTGCCATTCTTACTCTATAACTCTTTGCTCCATAATATCCTTTTGCTTGTTTTAATATTTTTTTATGTCTTGCTCTTGTTGTTCTTGCTGTTTTTACTCTTGCCATTTATATCACCTTCCTCTTTATTATTTGTCAATTTTAGTTACCATATGGTAATAATTTTTTAATTGTATTTTCACATGTCTTATCAGCATAAGCATTTTGAATTTTTCCTGATTTTTTTTGTCTTCTTGTTTTATTTGCTAATAAATGTCTTCTGTTTGATTTTGTTCTTTTTACTTTTCCTGTTGCTGTTAATGAATATCTTTTTTTAGCAGCTTTATTTGTTTTTAATTTTGGCATAATAATTCTCCTTTCGTTAATTACTTATATATACAGACTTTATTTATCTGCTTTTTTTGATAAAATTGTAAACATATTTCTACCTTCTAATTTTGGTTGTTTTTCAACAGAAGCTACATCTTCTAATTCTTCGATAAACCTTTTCAACACTACTTCTCCTGCCTTAGAATTGTTAAGTTCTCTACCTCTGAATCTAACTGTTAACTTCACTTTATTCCCATCTGTTAAAAATTTTCTTGCATTTTTACATTTAAATCCAAAATCATGTTCCTCAATATTTGGTGTTACTCTTAATTCTTTGATTTCCAAAACTTTCTGTTTTTTCTTTGCTTCTTTTTCTTTTTTAGCTTGTTCAAATTTATATTTTCCATAGTTCATTATTTTACAAACTGGTGGATTTGCATTAGGAGCAACTAATACTAAATCTAAATCTTTACTTTCTGCTTTTTCTATTGCTTTTTCTATAGAAATAACTCCAGCTTTTTGTCCATTTTCTTCTATTAATTGAACTTCCTTTGCTCTTATTTGTCTGTTGATTGGTAATTCTTGTTTTATATAAAACACCTCCAATATAAAAAATTTGACTTTGTTACAAGTCAAATCAAAAATAAATTCTAAGTTCATAGAACTTTAAAATTATTAACTTTTCTAACCTTTTTCCACTTTTAGATAAGGTGAGAAGTTTGACTTCTTCTTGTAACATATATTATTTTAACACATTTTTTATTTATCTGTCAAGCATTTTTTAAAATTCGCATAAATTTCGCATAAAATAAATTCCATTCGTTGAATTAAAAGTTAAATGCACATTTTATAACTTTAAGCATCAATCCAAGAGTAATTGCACTTTTTTAAAGAT
>CANPZA010000125.1 GCA_947588915.1 uncultured Clostridia bacterium | reverse complement strand
CAGGAATATCAATTGCAACACTAACAGGGGATGAAGGAATACTAACAAAAACAACAGATGCAAGAAAAGCACAAAACAATGGAACAGAAAAAGATCAAATAGGATTAGCATATAATTCAGCAAAGCTAGATAGTAAAGGTAAAGCAGTAGAGGCAGAAAAACTACAAGAAGAATTAAGAAAATATGATAGTGGTGCAGAAGTAACAAAAGATGGAGAAAATTTCAAAATAAAATTTACAAATGGAAATATATATACATTAAAAAAAGATGGAACAATAGAAGGACCAACAAATACACAAGAGGATTCATCAAAAGTAGGAAAATTAGCAACAGAAGTGTTAAAAACGAATGAAAGTGGAACAGAAGATTATGAAAAAAGTCCATATGTAAAATATAATGGAATAACATGTAGAGTATTATATAATGATGAAACACATGGATTACAAATAATATCAGCAGATAATATAAAATCAGCAGATGGTAATGAAGAAAAAATCATATTAGGATATGGAGATACTACTGTAGAAACATCAGATTTTAATTATGATGGTGATGCCATCATAGATGATAATTTTCTAAAAGCTGCAACATCGTATAATAAAGTAGTAGATACATTAAATGAAAAAGCAAAAAGCTATAAGTCAGAAGCAGATAAAGAAGACTCAACAGAAAACAAGATAGCAATAGATGCAAGAAGTTTAGGAAGTATAGCAACCTTAGAAGATAGAAAATTTCAATTAGCTGATAAAGCACCAATGTATCCTTCTGATACAGATACAAAATATGAATATATAACAACTTATGGTTGGAATGGTAAATTTAAGAACACGGATGCTAATTATGAAGAAGATGTAGGGACAAATGGTCAAATACAAAAATTAGATTTAAATGCAACTTCAGAAACTTGGCTGGCTTCTCGAGAAGTAAAAGCTTACTCTGTCAATGCACATTTCTGTGTAAAAACTATAAAATCTGATGGGACGGTATACACGCGCCATCACTTGTTAATGTTCGAGGCTGGTGGGTCATTTTGTGAAAGCTTTAACCCATCGTACGGTATTCGCCCTGTTTTCCTTATATCACCTAGTGCCAAGATTATAGCTGGAAATGGAGAAACAGAAAAAACTGCCTATGAATTAGGAATATTAAGATAGATAGTATATAAAGAGATAAACTCTAAATTGTATATAAACTGTACAAAAACTCTCAAGTAAAAGAGAATTTGTACAGTTTTTTATTTTGTTTTTTAACCTTACAAAAATGTAAGATTAATGTAAGAAAAATGAATGGAAAATAATATAAAAACTTAGTATAATTTAGAAAAAGAAGAAAGGGGTTTTAGAATGGAAAAAATTTTAGAAGTACAAAATGCTGAAAAGTATTATGGAAATAAATCTAACTTAACAAAGGCGATAGACAATATTAGTTTTACAGTCAATAAAGGAGAATTTGTAGGTATAATGGGTGCATCAGGATCTCGGAAAAACTACATTGCTAAATTGTATATCTACAATAGACAAGGTTACCGCAGGACATATAATTGTTAACAATGAAGATATTACAAAATTAAAAGGAAACAAACTAAATAAATTTAGAAGAAAAGAATTAGGATTTATTTTTCAGGATTTCAATTTATTAGATACTTTAACTTGTTATGAAAATATAGCACTAGCACTAACAATTCAAAAAGTAAAACCAAAAGAAATTGATAAAAGAGTAAATGAAATTGCAGAAAAATTAGAAATAAAAAATATTTTGAAAAAATATCCATACCAGATATCAGGAGGGCAAAAGCAAAGAGTAGCCTCAAGTAGAGCAATAATTACAAATCCAAAACTTATACTTGCTGATGAACCAACTCGGTAGCTTAGATTCAAAATCAGCAAGACAATTATTAGAAAGTTTTGAGTTTTTAAATAACAAATTACAAGCAACTATACTAATGGTAACACATGATGCTTTTACAGCTTCATATAGCAATAGAATATTGTTTATTAAAGATGGAAAGATTTTTAATGAACTAATTAAGGGAAATGACACAAGAAAACAATTTTTTGAAAAAATAATTGAGGTGCAAACACTTCTTGGAGGTGATTTAAACGATGTTATTTAAATTATCTTTTAAAAATATGACAAAAAGTATAAAAGACTATGGCATATATTTTCTTACATTAGTTCTAGGCATCGCAATATTTTATATGTTTAACTCTATTGATAGTCAACAAGCAATGCTTGAAATATCTCGGGTCTACGAGAGATATTATAAAACTTATGATTAGTATGCTTGGTTTTGTATCTATATTTGTAGCAGTTGTATTAGGATTATTAATTGTATATGCAAATAATTTTTTGATAAATAGAAGAAAAAAAGAATTTGGTATATATATGACACTTGGAATGGGTAAAAAACAAATATCTAAAATTATTCTATTAGAAACAATATTTGTAGGAATTATATCATTAATTATAGGACTTGTTATAGGAATATTTGCATCACAATTCATGTCAATACTAGTTAGCAAGTTATTTGAAGCCGATATGAGTGAATTTCATTTTGTATTTTCAAAAGATGCTTGTGCTAAGACCTGTATATATTTTGCAGTAATGTATCTTGCAGTTATGTTTTTTAACACAATAACAGTTTCAAGATATAAACTAATTAACTTATTAAATGCTGGCAAAAAAAACGAAACAGTAAAAATGAAAAATCCATTTTTTGCAATTATAGTATTTTTATTAGGTAGCATTATACTAGGTTATGCTTATTGGAAAGTAACAGGTGATATAAATTCAATGAATACGGCAGAGAAGATGTTACCTCCTATTCTTATGGGAATTGTTGGAACAGTACTAATTTTTTGGTCATTGTCTGGTTTTATAATAACAATTGTTCAAAAATTGAAGAAAATCTATTTAAAAGATACTAATATGTTTGTTTTAAGGCAAATAAATAACAAAATCAATACAATGGTTATAAGTATGAGTGTTATATGTTTAATGCTATTTATGACAATTAGTATTTTATCATCTAGTTTAGCATTGAGAAACACTATGCAAAGAGAATTAATTGAGATGACACCAGTAGATTTGAATTTATATAAAACTGCTAATTTACCAGAAAGTTATACTAGATATGGAATAAAACATACAACTACAGAAGCACAACGAGAAGACTCAAAACATCCTATTAAAGAAACTTTAATAAATAACGGTTTAGATATGAATGTACTAAAAGATATTGTTGAAATGGAAGTGTATGCTACAAATGATTTAACTTGGGAAACTTTTTTTGGAGATAGTTTTAATGAAGTTAAAAAGGAATTTCCAGGTCTTGCTTATGAAACAGCAGAAGAAATAGTAAAAATATCAGATTATAATAAAATGGCAAAATTATATGGAATAAATGAATATACCTTAAATGAAGA
>CANPZA010000124.1 GCA_947588915.1 uncultured Clostridia bacterium | reverse complement strand
AAAAAATTTACACACTGATCTTGACAAGATCAAAAAATAAATTAAAAAAATTTACACACTGATCTTGACAAGATCTACAATTAAATATTATATGATTCTGAATTTTAATCCTAATAAGTGTATGCACTACCTTCTTCTGACATTTTCCCGTCTCCCTCTGTAAATTGGATGTCAGATTTTAGATAAACAACGGCACGCACACCAGAACTGCCATTCACCATCAAACCAGCCGAAGCGTAGAGCAATTCAAAGTATACTTTACCATCAGAGCGGACACTTTGCAAGCCAAGAAAAGGGCCATTTTCCGTACATCGCAGATACGAAGAGGCTAACCAGTACTTTACTTTTGTTTCACTACTATTACAGAATAATGTTAGATATTCAGTACTTGTTGTTGATATTCCTTTTAAATCTCCTGATATACTAGAGTCTGTCGTTAATGAATGTGGGTAATATTCATAACATGTCGATGGCAATTTACATATTTCTGCATTACTTGAAAAGCTTGATTTATACCAACTCTGTATCTTATTATTTTCTATTGTAGGATAATTAAATCCATAAGTAGCATAATTTGAATTAATTCCATTACTACTTCCATCTATACCCCACGAAGATGTAACTCTTGTATCATCTGCTCCCCAATTATAAGTTACTTCGTTTCCATATTGATAGATTTCGCCACTTCCAAATGGCGCTCCATCTCCCGTATTTGTTGGATCATATCCTGTTATATTGTTTATATCTTCTACTGTTACAGAGCGAGCTTTAGTCGCCCCTCTCCCTTTTCCATATATTGCACATATATTATCTAATTCCGTTGGTCCATATGTTACTCCTGTGTATCCTCTTAAGTAATAATCACTTCCTGAACTTGTTTGTATTGGATCTGCTGATATTAGTAACAACTCTCCTGTTTTATCATCTACTCCTAATACTCTCCATCCTCCTGTATAAGTACTTGTGTCAAACTCTTGAACTTTAGAATATCCACTTCCTTGAGTTATTGTTTCAGGTACACTTGCATAAGTACCTGATATATAAGTACCTTGTAGTGAAGAGTATGTTCCAGCTGATGGTTTATAATCCACGTAATCTCCTATTT
The DNA here is from genome assembly GCA_947588915.1 of uncultured Clostridia bacterium. Next base: position 2,329 of record CANPZA010000124.1, on the reverse strand, counting down.
TAACATTATTTTTTCCATTCGTTATTGTACCATCATCAGTTTTATACCATCCTCCAGTATTTTCATTTTTTCCTTTTGCTGTTGTTTTTCCATTTTTTTCTATTTGTACATCATATCCATTTACTTTTACTGTTAATGGAAAACTATCATCTGTTATTTCATCTGGTACTCCTTCTATTCCTGGAATTTTATTTAAGTTATCCTTTAATTCTTTATAATCTAATTTTCCATTTTTTCCATAGCTTCCTGCCACTGCTAATTTCACTTGTTCCTCCGCAGATGCTTTGCTATTTGCATCTTTTGCATCTGTTGTTTTTGTTAGTATTCCCTCATCACCTGTTAAAGCTAAAATTGTTACTCCTACTAAGATTAACAAGACTATGATTGTTATAACAAGTGCAATTAAAGTTATCCCTCTTATTTGTCTTTTTCCATTGTTTTCTTCAATTCTTTGCTTCATTTGATTAATTCCCCTTTCTTTAACTCTTTTGTTATGTAATTAAGTTGTTACTTATTTACATTCATATTCTAACATAGAAAATTTTTCTTTGCAATACTTTCATTATTTTTTATCAAAAATTGTCTTAAATACTCCTTGTTCAATTAGGCTTGCAAAAATATTTTTGAAAATTATTAAAATAATAGGACCAATTAATAAGCCAATAATTCCAATAAATTTAAAACCTGTATACATTGCAACTAAAGTAAATATAGGATGAACTCCTATATTTTTACTTACTAACTTAGGTTCTAAAAGTTGTCTTACAACTGACATGATAATTAAAAGTACAATAATTGCAATTCCAAGATTTAAATCTCCATTAATAGCTGAAATGACTGCCCATGGTATCATAACAGTTCCAGAACCAAGAATTGGCAATGCATCTACAAAGCCAATAAATAAAGCAATAAGTAATGGATAAGGTACATTAAACTTCATAAATTTTAAAATATATAAACCAATTAGTGAAATTATAAATGATACTAATATTAAAGTTGCCTCTGCTTTTAAATACCCTCCTAAAGTACTAATTAAATCTCTTAAATGTGTACCAACTTTTTTAACCCAAAGTTTTGGCACATGATGTTCTATCTGATCTAAAATATATATTTTATCAACACATATGAAATAAAGAGCAACAACTGTTATTCCTATGCATATTGCAATTGAAGGAATCCTTGTTACAAAATCAATTAATCCAGTTAGTAAATTTCTTAACCAACTTGATGCAGTTTCTAATAAATCACCAGTAGAATTTTTGATGACACTTAACATTTCATCTGACAAATGTATTTTATCAAAGTTAAAATTATTTATAAGACCTTGAAATTGTATGTAAGCCTTATCAAAATAATCATTTAACCCTTGTAATAACCCAGAAGCTTCAGAAAACAGTGTTATTAAAGCCCATGTTAAACTTCCAATTATAATTAGGGAAACTAATATAAAAATAATTATTGAACTACTTCTTCTTGTTAATTTTGTTTTTTTCATTATAAATTTTATTATTGGTTCAATAATTAATGATATTATAAAAGCAATTAGAAATGGCATATAAAATATTGAAAGTTTAAAAGCGATATATAACCCCAATAATATAAGAAAAACATATGTGATATTTTTTAATACTCTTGTCCAATAAGAAACATTAATTATCAATTCACTACTCCTCCTTTATTATTCTATGTAAAAGAACGGAATATTATCCGTTCTTTTTTCTTATATTATTAAATTTTTACTCAGCATTTTCATTACCATTACAATTACAAATATTTTCCATAGTGTTACATACTTGTTCTTTTCCAAGTTCCACATTATTTTGAGCTAAATCACCTAAAGTTAATATTCCTATCACTTTATTATTAGTATCACATACAGGTAATCTTCTAATTTGATGTTTAGACATTTTACTTTCAGCATTTGTCATTTCATCATCTTGATTACAAGTACATACATTACATGTCATAATATCACTAACCATACATGTCTTTGTATCTTTGTCACATGCAACTGCTCTAAGCAATATATCTCTATCTGTAACAATTCCACAAATTTGATTATTTTCATCACAAACAGGTATACAACCAACATGTTTTTCTCCCATTAATTTAGCAACTTGACTCAAATTTGTATTTGGTTTTACAGAACATACATCATTACACATACAATCTTTAACTTTCATAATTCTACCACCTTTCAAAATTTTTCATTATTATTTTTTACAAAATAAAAAAATATATGTGTGAAAAATATCAAAAAAATGGAAATTTTTTCAAAAAATTGTGAATTTTATGCGAAAATGTCCCTAAGTTAAAGATGAATTTTACG
>CANPZA010000123.1 GCA_947588915.1 uncultured Clostridia bacterium | reverse complement strand
GAAATATTTTCGAATTAATAGCCGAAGAATGTTATTACGATGATAAATGGAGGGAGGAACAAGGAATTGAGTAATCAAGATTTAGTAGAAGTAAATACAAATGAACTAGATACAGAGATTAGTATGTTATCTAATGATAATTTATTAGAAATGGCAGAACAAGCAGAAAGAAGAGTGGAAGCTATCAACAGAATAATGAGTGCTGCTCTTAAAATAACAAATGTAAATGATTGGGTTTTAATAGGAGGAGTACCATATTTACAGGAAAGTGGAGCAACTAAGGTTGCAAGATTATTTGGAATAGGTTGGACAATAGAATCTCCAATATTAGAAACAGAACAAGATGGGCATTTTACTTATAGTTATAAAGGCAGATTTACAATGGGAAATATAAGCATTGAAGCAGAAGGAAGTAGAAGCAGTAAAGATGAATTTTTTACAGGTAAAGAAGATAAGGAAAAAGGTAAAACAGCTAAAAAGCCACAGGATATTGACAAAAGAGATGTAAAAATGTCAGCTTATACAAATTGTATTAATAATGGAATAAAGAGAATATTACCAGGATTAAGAAATTTAACAGTAGAAGATATGGCAAATGCGGGGTTAGATTGTAATAAAATGAGAGGATATGGATTTAAAGGTAATAGTAAAAATGCATTAACAACAGCAACAGGAGATTTTAAATGTGAACATTGTGGTTCAAATATAACATCACAAGAAGCAAGTTATAGTAGAGCAAATTATAAAAAAGAATTATGCAGGAAATGTCAAGCTCTTGCAAAGAAAGGAGAGTTAGATGGAGATAAAGGAAATGAACAACAAAATCAAGGAGAACAAAAAAAGCAAAATTAAATTGTATCCTTGTAATAATTTAAGAGCTTCAAATATAGGACATCCTTGCGAAAGATATTTATATTTATCTATTAAAAATTGGGAAGATAAAAAACTTTACAATGAAACAACACAATGTATTTTTGATTTAGGAAACAAAATAGAAGAATATGTAATACAGACCTTAAAAGATGCAGGATTTGAAGTTATAACACCAACAGTAAGAGCTTGGAAGGTTGAGAAACCTCTTGTAACAGGAAGAGAAGATTTAAGAATTAAATTAGAAGATGGTCAATTTTATCCTGTTGAAGTAAAAGGTTTAAGTCCACAAGAGTGGGAAAAGTTAAATTCAGTAGAAGATTTTTTAAACAGCAAAAAATATTATGTTAGAGCATATCCAGCACAATTATATATTTATATGTTTCAATTTGGAAAAGAAAAGGGGTATTTTGCATTATGTAATAAATTAACTGGAGAAATAAAACTAATAGAAGTTAAATTTGATTATGAATATGCAGAGCAATTATTACAAAAAGCTGAAAGAATCTATAAATGTTTAGATGAAGAGAAACTACCAGAAAGCTGTGAAGATATAAATGTATGCGAATATTGTGATTTAGCTCATGTATGTACTGCTAATATAAAAAGAGTTGAAACAGATGTAGATGTTTCAGGAGAACTTGATGATTTAGTAGATAAAAAACAAGAATTATCAAAATATTATAAAGAATATACAGAAGTTAATGATCAAATAAAAAAGGTTGTAGGAGAAAGACAAAAGGTATTAAGCAATAAATATATTTTTGAAAAAAAGATTATTCATAAAAAAGAATATTTAATACCAGCAAGAGATGAAACAAGAATAAATGTAAAGAGGTTGTAGATATGGAATTTGAAAAATTATATATGTTTAATCCTTTTACAATTCAAAATGCTGATAGTCAAAAGATAGCAGATACATATAGTAATTTACAAAAAGAATTGAAAAGTAATCCAGAAACAGGATTTGAAATAGCTAAAAATATAGAAATATATGCAAATATGAATTATTTAATTGGAGAGATGATTGCTAGAATACAACAAGAATATGATGAGAAAAAAACAGAAATATCCATAATTGAAAACAAACAAATTTATATTCAAAGAAAACAATGGCAAGAAACTCAAAAAGAAAAAGCACCAGCAATGAGTTATTTTGAAGCTATGGCAAAAGAATTTGTAAAAGAAGAAAGTAAAAAATTAGCAGAATTAGGCTCTAGATTATTTAGATTCAAAAAAGCATATGAGAGTATAGATAGTAAACAAAATGCTTTGAAAAAGAAAATAGAGGCGATTAGATATGAAATTTAATGTAATAACAGATTTAAGTAATAGTTTTAATCCTTATCCAAAACAAAAAGTCAAAGAGAAACAAAGAAAAGTCAAAGAGATTAAAAAGAAAAGTAATAAATTAGCAAAACTAGAAAGACAAAGAGATAAAAAGATTGTCAAATATGGAGAATGTGAATATTGCCATAGAAAATTCAAACATTTAGATCCACACGAAGTATATGGAGGTAGTAACAGAAAAAGAAGTATGACAAATGGCTTTGTAAAAATGTTATGTAGGGAATGTCATTCAAATGACAAAATACTTGAACAATTAAAAGTAGATACTCAAAAAGAATTTGAGAAAACTCACACAAGAGAAGAATTTATTAAGATAGTAGGAAGAAGTTATTTAAAACAGCAGGGCTAGGCACAAAACTAGCCCTATATTTTACGAAAGGAGAAGGCAAATGGCAAGAAAAAGGATGTTTGACATAGAAATTGTTGATACAGATTTATTTCTAGAAATGCCACAAAGTACACAAAATTTATATTTTCATTTGGGTATGCGAGCAGATGATGATGGTTTTGTTAGTAATCCAAAAAAAATAGTAAGAACAATTGGAGCTAATGAAGATGATTTAAAAATATTAATAACAAAAAAACTTATTATTCCATTTGAAACAGGTGTAATAGTAATTAGACATTGGAAAATTAATAATTATCTTAGAAAAGATAGATACATAGAAACAATTTACAAAAATGAAAAAAGACAATTAATCGAAGATGAAAATGGAATTTATAGTCTTGGTATACCAAATAGTAACCAGTTGACAACCAATGGTCTACCCAGTATAGAAGAGAAAAGTATAGAAAAGAAAAGTATAGAAGAGAATAATAATATACCAGCTTCCGAAGAAAAATCTTCTACAGCTTCTGCAAAAGCCAACAAACACAAATATGGGGAATATAAAAATGTATTGTTGAAAGATGAAGAATTGCAGAAATTAAAAAAAGATTATTCTAATTGGGAAGAACTTATAACATATTTAGATGAGTATATTGAGATGAAAGGATATAAAGCAAAATCTCATTATCTATGTATAAAAAAATGGGTAGTAGATGCAGTAAAGAGAAAATGCAAAACTAAAAAAACACCAGAGGAGGAATTTCTAAATGGATAAAAAGGAATTTATGGAGGGAATACATTTAATACAAAATGCTTATAATCAAAAATTCAGCACAGAAAAATTGAAATTATATTATGAAAATTTACAAAATATGGACAAAGAGCAATATATAAAAAACATAAAACAATTAATAAAAGATAGCGAATTTGTGCCTAATATAGCACAAATAAGAAACAAAAAACAA
>CANPZA010000122.1 GCA_947588915.1 uncultured Clostridia bacterium | reverse complement strand
TCCTTTTCTTACTAATTGATTAATTGTTGGCACTTAAATTTCACCTCCTATAAAAATTATATATTATTACGGAATTGCATAATACACGCAATTTACTATAACGTTTTCTATTTTATCATGATTAATCAAATAAGTCAATAAAAAACTTGGAAATTTTTTCATTTCCAAGTTTTTAGTTTTTTATAATTATTATTCTTCTCTTTCCTTATCAGTAGCAGGAGCTTCTCCTTCTTGTCCGTAGTTTTTCTAGTGCATTTCCCTCTATATGTCCATCTGGATTTTCTACTTTTAGATTTTCTAAATCATTTAATAATTTTTTTCCGTTTTTTCTATATTCTTCTACTTTTTCTAATTTATCTGATTTACCTTCTGCTTTTACTGTTTTATTTTCTTCTTTTCCTTTATTAAGAGCTCTATTTTTATTCCAAAATCTTTTTCCGAAAATTACTTCAGTACCTGGTATTTCATTTTCTGCTCTTGCACATATCCACATTTTTAACCTATTTATAGCTCCTAGACTTGATTTTCTTAAATCATGTGTTAGTTTAAATGGTAATTCTTCATTTTTGTTGTATATACTTTTTATATATTTTCTTATTTTATCATCTCTCAACCCGTTGTCGTACTCATATTTAGATAATGCACATATAATTCCTGGGTTTACTTTCATTTCTAACAAACGACCTTTAATTCTTCCTCCTGCAGTTGCTTGACATACATCTCTTATATTCAAATGATCATATCTTTCTAGTTTTTCATATATAGACCTTCTTAATGATTCTTCATATGTTTTACCATTATTTGTTTCTATGTATATTCTTCGTTTTTTTTCATCAATTTTTATGCTTTCAATTTCTTGTATTTGTTTATCTTTAATTTTATCATTTATTAATAAAGATGGTTTACCAGTTTTAGAATTTTCAGATGTCTTATTAATCTCAGACTTCTCAGGTGTTTTATCATTTTTATGATTTTCAGAAGTTTCATCAATTCTATTTTTTTGTCTGTCATTTTCTTGTGAATTTGTTTCTTTTTCATCTTCTTTTAATTCTATTTTTTTAGTTTCTTTATCTATTAGGCTTAATTGTCCTAAAAATAATATATAATCTTTATTTATTTTTTAGTCATATCAGTTTCTTGATTTAACTGTTGTTGAATAGTCTTTTTCTCTTCGCTTATCTTTCTTAATTCATTTTCTAATCCTATTCTTTCAATTTCTTCTTTTGTTGTCTCTAGTTCTATATTTTTAAATTTTTCTAATTTCTGATTTATTTCATATTCTTTTGCATTGTATTCATACATTTTATTTTGTAACTCATTATTTAATTTATTTTTATGCTCTTGAGCCAATTTTTCTTCTTTATATGCTTTCGCTCTTTCTCTAATCCTATTTTTAGCATTTTCTAATTCTTCTTTTCTTTTTTCATTCTCTTCTTGTGTCCTTTTTATATCTTCTATTTCTTTTTCTGCATTTTTTATATTTTCCATATATTGCTTTGTACCTGTTTCAAATTCTTTATGTTTTTCTTTATCATTTGATTCTACATCTGCAACTTTCATATAATTTTTAACAAGTTGATCATTAGCCTCAATTATTTTTGTCAGTCTCTCAATTTCTTGTTTTTTATCTGTTAAATCTATATCCAACATATCATTATGTATATTGATATAACCTTTTAAATAATCCTTAAAAATATTCTCTTCCATACTTACTCCTCTCAATTTTTATAAAATATAAAACTATAATATATTTTAGCACATTTCAAAAACTTTTGCAATAGTTTTACATAATTTTAATATTTTTGTAACATTTTGGTAATATTTAATTTTTTAACAAGAAAAAAATCAAGTAATTTTTATGTACTTGATTTTATAAATTTTCTAAACTTCTTTTTGCCAGTTCATCATATCTTCGTTTTTTATCTTTTATTTTCTTTCCTTCCAAATCTGGCAATATACCGAAATTAGCATTCATTGGTTGAAACTTAGTATTTGGCGTTGATATATATTTTGCAAGAGCTCCTATTATTGTTTCTTCAGAAAAATAGTGTTTTTTGTCCCTGTCCCAAAATACATCACTTGCATTTAATCCTGCTACTAGTCCTGATGATATTGATTCAACATATCCTTCTACCCCTGTTATTTGTCCTGCAAAGTATAAATTTGGTATTGTTTTTAAGTTATATGTTTCATCTAATAATTGACTAGAGTTTATATATGTATTTCTATGCATTACTCCATATTTTAAAAATTCTGCTTTTTCTAATCCCGGTATTTTACTAAATACTCTTTTTTGTTCTCCGAATTTTAAGTTTGTTTGAAATCCTACCATATTATATATGCTTGCTTGTTTATCATCTTGTCTTAGTTGAACAACAGCATATGGTCTTCTGGCTGTTCTTGGATCATCAAATCCTACTGGCTTTAATGGTCCAAATCTTAATGTATCAATTCCCCTTTTAGCCATTATTTCTATTGGCATACATCCTTCGAATATTTCTTTCTTTTCAAATTCATGCAAAGTTACTACTTCTGCATTAACTAACTCTTCCCAAAATTTCTCATATTCTTCTTTATTCATTGGAAGGTTTATATAACTTTGCTCTTCTTGACTTTGTGTATTTAATCTTTTTCTCCACTCTTGCGCTGTTTCATCTTTTTTCTTTTCTTGTGAATATCTATCACCATAAAATGCAATATTAAAGTTTATACTATTTTTTTGTATTATTGGTGCAGCTGCATCATAAAAATATAATTTATCTTGTCCCGTTAATTCTTGTATTTCTTTTGATAATGAATTAGATGTTAATGGTCCTGTTGCTACTATTACTATTCCATCTTTTATCATTTCTTTTATATTTATAACTTCCTGATTTATTATTTCTATATATGGATTATTTTTAATTTCTTGTGTTACTCTTTTTGCAAATTCTTCTCTATCTACTGCTAATGCCTGTCCAGCAGGGACTTTAGTTTCATCTGCAATTCTTATTAACAATGAATCTAGCCTTCTTAATTCTTCTTTTAATAATCCACATGCATTTGTTAATAAGTTTGATTTAAAAGAATTACTACACACTATTTCTGCTAAATTCTCATTACTATGTGCAGGGGAATATTTTTGTGGTTTCATTTCATATAATTTTACTTTTATTTTTTGTTTAGCTATTTGATATGCTGCCTCACTACCTGCTAATCCTCCACCAATTACTGTTATATAATCTTTCATCTTTATTTCTCTTTCATTTTTATTTTTAAATAAGCGGGGGTAATTTTCCCCGCTTACAACTAATTTTCCGCTTCTACTTTTTTTCGCAAGTTTGGTTTCCCACAGTGCAAGAAGTCTTACAAGCGGACTGGCAAGATGTCTGGCATTCACCACATCCTCCTTTTTTTACCGTTTTTTGGAGGTTACCTCCTAATGTCTTTACATGTTTCATTTTGCCTTCCCTCCTTTCGGAATTCTTTAGTTTTTTTGCAATTTCTATTTTCTAGAAATCATAAATATTGTAACATATCTATAGTTATATTTCAAATTTATG
>CANPZA010000121.1 GCA_947588915.1 uncultured Clostridia bacterium | reverse complement strand
AGAATTTGTAAAAGAGGCAATAAAATTAGCTGAAAAAAATGGATATACAGATATTGCAAATAAACAAAATTTACAAGCAGGAGATAAAGTATATTTTAATAACAGGGAAAAAAGTTTATATTTAGCAATTATTGGAGATGAAAGCATAGAAAACGGACTACACATTATAGGTTCACATATTGATTCACCTAGATTGGATTTAAAACCAAATCCTTTATATGAAGATTCAGAATTAGCATATTTAAAGACACATTATTATGGAGGAATCAAAAAGTATCAATGGACTACAATACCTCTTAGTATACATGGAACTATTGTTAAATCAAATGGAGAAAAAATCGATATATGTATAGGGGAAAATGATGAAGATCCTATTTTTACTATAACAGATTTGTTACCACATTTAGCACAAGAACAAATGGAAAAGAAATTAAAAAATGGAATAGAAGGAGAAAATTTAAATTTATTAATAGGAAGTATACCATATAAAGATAACAAAATTTCTGAAAAAGTAAAATTAAATATTTTAAATATTTTAAATCAAAAATATGGAATAACAGAAGTTGATTTTACAAGTTCAGAGTTAGAGTTAGTTCCAGCTTTTAAAGCAAGATCATTAGGATTCGATGAAAGTATGGTAGCTGCATATGGTCAAGATGATAAAGTATGTGCTTATACTTCACTTGTTACAATGATGGAATTACAAAAAGTAAAAAATACAGCAGTATGTATTTTATCTGATAAAGAAGAAATAGGAAGTATGGGAAATACAGGAATGGAATCACATATGTTTGATTTCTTTATCTCAGAAATATTAAATAAATTAGGAATAAATAGACCAAATTTATTAGATAGAATATTTTGTTTTTCAAAAATGTTATCTTCAGATGTAGATGCAGGTTTTGATCCAATATATGCTTCTGTATCAGATAAAACAAATGCTGGATTTTTAGGAAAGGGAATTGCTCTTGTTAAATATACAGGGGCAAGAGGAAAATCAGGAGCATCTGATGCAAATGCTGAATATGTTGCATGGGTAAGAAATTTACTAGAAAAAAATAATATAAAATATCAATTAACTGAACTTGGAAAAGTTGACATTGGAGGAGGAGGAACAATTGCGTATATCTTAGCTAATAAAGGCGCAGATGTAATTGATTGTGGAGTTCCTATATTATCAATGCATTCTCCTTATGAAGTGACAAGTAAATATGATATTTATGCTGCATATAAAACTTATAAGGCCTTTTGGAATGCATAAAATAAGAATAGATTTATATATGAATAAAAATATAAAAACTCTCTTTGTTGAGAGTTTTTATATTTATTCATTAGTTTTATCAAAAGTTTCTAATAAGTCAATAATAGAACTTAAGAGTTCTTTTTTATTATCTGAAAGTTTAACAATTTTTTCAGAAATTTCAACATTTTTTGCAGCATCCTCATCAGTTATGAATTCTGCAAAGATAGTGTTTGGTGTAATACCTAGAATATTCATATATCTTATTAGTGTTTGAGTTTTTACACCATTATTTCCATTTTCAATTCTTGAAATATATTTTAAAGAAATTCCTAATTTTTCAGATAATTGTTCTTGGGTTAAATTATTTTTTACACGAAAATCCCTTAATATTTTACCAAAACCTTTATCGATATCTACTTTTGAAATTGAATTCATTTCGTACCTCCATGTATTAAAAACTGTTAATATTAGTATAACAAGCAAGTTTGAAATATTGAACACATTAGAAGTGCGAGAATAATGAAATTGAACGACAAGAAAAATGTCGAAAAAACTTGAATTATCAATAATAATATGATATTATCATCAAGACAATATTTCTAATTATTAGTATAACCAGCAAAAATAAAATATATTCTAAGAGCATAAAAATAATGAAAAAGGAATTATAAAAACATGATAAATGATGAAAAATATATAAATTTTTTAAAACAAATTATATCTTGTATTAGTCATGGGGACTATTACTCTGTTAAAGAATTATCTGAATTAGAGTTAGAAAAAATAGAAAATGAAATAAAAAAAAGAAAATAATAATTTTATATGTTATACTAAAAAGTTTTATAAAATGTGTAAAAATATAGGTGTGAGCATCATATTTAGTATAGTATTTATACTATAGAAATAATTGCAAATAAACTAAATATGTTATATAATTTATTTGTGCAAATTTTTAGAACAATTGAGAAAATTAATATTATTTATAAAGTATAAGTTAAGGGGAAATAAATTATGCAATATTTTAAAAAATTAATAGGAGATAGAATATATTTATCTCCAAAAGATGTATCAAATGAAGAAATAGAGAAATTTACTGAATGGATGAATGATTTTCAAGTTACCGATTATACTGGTAGAAGTGGACAAATAACAACATTAAGCGGAGAAAAAGAGTGGCTTGAAAATTCGGCAAAAAACACTAATAATAGAAATTTTAATATTATTGAATTAAATAATAATAAATTGATTGGTACAATAGGATTAGAGCATTTTAATTGGATTGGAAGAAGTGCTGTACTTGGAATATTTATTGGAGATAAAGAGTATAGAGACAATGGATATGGTACTGAAGCTATAAAGTTATTATTAGAATATGGATTTAAATATTTGAATTTACATAGTATAAGATTAGACCTTCTCGCAATTAATGAAAGAGCACACAAATGTTATTTAAAATGTGGATTTAAAGATACAGGAAAAAGTAGAGAAGAAGTGTTTTTAAATGGAAAGTATTATGATAAGTTGCATATGGACATACTTGAAAATGAATTTGAAGGAGATTATATTAGAAATAAAAATATAAAATAAAGAGTAAATATCTCAAGCAAAGTATAATTTTTTAATATAAAAAGCGCTATACATATTCATATAGCGTTTTTTGTGAGTCGAAACTTTTTAAATACAATCCCTTTATATTTAGAAAATGGAATGATTATACACTTTTGTTTAAGTTGTGTATAGTTCTATTTTTATATGATTCTATAAATTTTTTAGAAGGCGAATATAAGTTTTTAGGTAAATTATTTAAATTAAACCATTTCCAGTCATCTTCTTTTGTAGGTTCCATAACTTGTGGTTCTCCATTATATTTTTTGGCAATTACATGCATTGTTATATAATGTCTATCTGGCTGAATATCATCTGCTGCACCAAATAGCTCTAAATCTTCAATATCTAAATTTGTTTCTTCTTTTACTTCCCTTTTAGCTCCATCCAAAAATGTCTCATTATATTCTTGTTTTCCTCCTGGCAAAGTCCAACAATCTACTTCGTAAATTCCACCAGTATCTTTTTTGTTTTTTGCTCTATGTCCTAATAATATTTTATTTTCGTTTAAAATCATTACACCTATTCCAACTTTTATATGATTTTCCATACAAGACCTCCAAAATAATTTAATAATAAAAAGCGCTATCTGAGTTCAGATAACGCTATCTTGGTGAGCCAAGAGGGATTCGAACCCCCGACACCAGGCTTAGAAGGCCTGTGCTCTATCCAACTGAGCTATTGACCCATTTATTAAATAACAATAAATATATTATCATAAAAAAATGAAAGTGTCAATAGCAGTATAAAAATAATATTTACTTAC
>CANPZA010000120.1 GCA_947588915.1 uncultured Clostridia bacterium | reverse complement strand
TGCTACTCCTACTTTTTTCTTTTTGCATTATTTTTTATTTTATCATGTTTTTTAATTTAGTTTCGCAATTATCTAATATATATGTATTATTTAAAAGATATGCTAAAAACATAGTGGAAATTAATTCTAGCCCGATTATATCAGGAATAGGAAGTTTTATGATGAATAAGAAAGTATGTATAGCAGGATTAAAGACAGGAGAAACTTTAGAAAAAGCATATGATAGTATAGCATTAAAAAAAGGAATTAAAAAAATTAAAGATATAACTAATATGCCATTAGTAATTCCTTCTGTTGATATAAAGAGTTCTAAAGAATATATTTTTACAAACAATATACCTAAAAATTATAAAGATGAAAATAAATATATTACAGATATATCAGTAGGAAAAGCTGTAAGGGCAAGTAGTAGTTTTCCAGCAATATTTTGCCCATGTGATTTTAATAATTATAAATTTTTAGATGGAGGGATATTAGATAATATTCCTGTATTAGAAGTAAAAAAACAGGGAGCAGATAAAGTAATTGCAATTAATTTCAAAGCAGATGATGTTGATGAAAATAGCAATATTATGGATATTGCAATGAGAACAATTGATATTATGGGAAATAAAATTTCAGAAAAAAGTTTAGAAGAAAGTGATTTTGTTTTAACAATATCTACAGATAAAACTGGATTACTTGATACAGATAAATTAGATAAATGTTATCAATATGGTTATCAAGCAGTTATAGAAAATTTACAGTACATTAAAGAAATATAATAGATGTTTATGAATATAATATTAAAGAATAATGAAAGGAAGAAGATTATGAAACTTAGATATTTTGATAATGCAGCTACAACAAAGGTAAAGCAAGAAGTATTAGATGAGATGTTACCTTATTTAAAAGAAAATTATGGAAACCCTTCTTCTTTGTATAGTATAGGTAGGATATCAAAAAAAGCAATAGAAGATGCTAGAAAAAAAGTTGCTAGATTAATTAATTGTAGTTCAAATGAAATCTATTTTACTGGATGTGGTTCAGAAAGTGATAATACAATAATTAAAGGAATAGCATATAATTATAAAATGAAAGGAAATCATATAATAACATCGAAGATAGAACATCCAGCTGTACTTCATACTTGTCAGTCATTAGAAAGACAAGGGTTTAAAGTAACATATTTAAATGTAGATAGTAAAGGATTTATAAATTTAGATGAATTAAGAAATTCAATAAGGGATACTACTATATTAATTACAATAATGTTTGCTAATAATGAAATTGGTACAATTCAGCCAATTGATATGATTTCTAAAATTGCAAAAATGCATAATATTATATTTCATACTGATGCAGTTCAAGCATGTGGAAATATTCCTATTGATGTAAAAAGAATGGGAATAGATGCTTTATCTATGTCTGGACATAAATTATATGCACCTAAAGGAATAGGGGCATTATATGTTAAAAATGGAATAGAATTTGAAAAATTTATGGATGGTGGTCATCAAGAAAAAAATAAGAGGGCAGGAACAGAAAATGTTGCGGGAATTGTTGGATTAGGAAAGGCTTGTGAATTAGCAAGTATAAATTTAGAACATCATATGAAACATTTGAAAGGATTAAGAGATTATTATATTACAAAAGTTAAAGAAAAAATTCCAAATGCTATATTAAATGGAGATATAGAAAATAGATTACCTGGTAATAGTAATTTTTCATTTCCATCTGTAGATGGAGAAGAGTTGTTATTTTATCTAGATTCAAAAGGAATTTGTGCATCAGCAGGTTCTGCTTGTACTTCTGGTTCATCAAAGCCATCACATGTATTGTCTAGTATAGGACTTTCTGATGAATTGGCAAGTAAAGCATTAAGAGTTACTTTTGGAGAAGAAAATACAAAAGAAGATGTGGATTACTTAGTAGAAAGTATATATGAAGTTATAGAGAAATCAAGAAAATAATTTTATTAAAAAATTTTTTTAAAAGTATTGTAAAAGTAAAAGTGTTATGATATAAATATGTAGAATAGTAATGTAATGATTACATAACGAAATTCTGGATAAACTACAAATGAAGAAGGAGGAAGTAAAAAATGAAACAAAAAATGTTAAACAAAGGTATTACGTTAATAGCACTTGTTATAACTATTATTGTACTTTTAATACTAGCAGGAGTAACAATTGTAATGTTAATAGGGGATGAGGGAATACTAACAAAAACGACAGATGCAAGAAATGCGCAAAACAATGGAACGCAAAAAGATCAAATAGGATTAGCATATAATGCAACAAAGTTAGATAGTAAAGGTAAAGCAATAGAGGCAGAAAAATTACAGGAAGAATTAAGGAAATATGATAATGGTGCAACAGTAATAACAGAAGGAGAGAATTTCAAAATTACATTTACAAATGGAAATGTATATACATTAAAGAAAGATGGAACTATAGAGAAAGCAACGAACAATAGTGGTTCGACAGCAACAGCAGAAGAAGTAAACAAACATATAGGACAGGTAGTAGAAGAATATGAAGAAAGTAAAGACTTAATTCCTACAATAAAGCAACAAATAGGAGGATGGAGAATATTTTATGCAAGTGATACGGAGATGTTTTTAATATCAACAAATACAATAACATCGAATGATGCATTTGGGGGTGGACATGGAATCCCTTTGGCTCCACGTGGGATGTTTGCCCCTAATAATTATGGCAACGCTTATGTTTATATAAACGAAGAAGATAAATATAATGGTGCAACAGATGATGTGTTTACAGGTGAAGGTTATGGAGCAAAATATAATGAAACATATAATAGTGCATGGCATAAAGCAGGTATGACAGATACTGAAGATAGATCAAAAGCAACAGCATATTTATGTGATACGGAAAATTGGAAAGAATATGTAAACAAAGAAAAAGGTGCAACATATGCAGTAGGAGGACCAACGAAGGAGTTATTAGTAAGGTCATGGGTAGCAAGTGGACAAGCTACAAGAGATGTAGATACAATATTAGCTGATACCACAGCATCAACTTCTGGGTACGAATATGATAAACCAGATGAATTCTGGCCTTCATCTCCAATTAAAAATACAATATTACCAACATTAGAAGGTAAAACGGATGGTTTATTTAATAATGGAAAGGAATATTGGCTAGCTTCTCCTGGTAGTGGGGAGACTTATGCCGTTTGTTCTATGGAACTTGATGGATTTGTGAATACCTTCCGAGTATTTGATGGGCCCACATGTGGAGTCCGTCCATTAGTTTCAATTTCAATGTCTGCAGTTCAAATTGAAAATGGAGTAGTGACAATAAAGGAAAATTAAAAAAGTGTTAATGTCAATAAATTGTGAAATAAGACTAGTCAAAAGTTCAAGCAAATTTGACTAGTTTTTTCTTTGCTTTTTGATATATAATTAATCAATCTTTTTTCGAATTATAATTATATATTAGGATGATATTGAGAAGTAATACAAGAAGGAAATACTATATTAGAGATATCTCTAAAATATAATGGGAAATAATTGATAAAAAAAAGAAAATTTATAAGTAAATTTGGTTAATTCCAAAAGTAAATTCCGGTTTGAAATCCAAGACTAAATGCCAGTTTTGAGATAAAATGTAAAATTATGGA
>CANPZA010000119.1 GCA_947588915.1 uncultured Clostridia bacterium | reverse complement strand
TGGCTTACAAATCCATATGTATAAATTTCTGAAAGTCCGTTATTTACTAATATTTCTTTTATTTTCTTTTTGATGTTTTGTTCTTTATTTCTAATTCCTAATGTTGTATCTGCCTTGATTAATGTAGAATCTAATTTGTCATATCCATAAAAACGTCCTATTTCTTCTGCTATGTCTGCTACAAATTCTAAGTCCATTCTAAAGTATGGGCTAATTACATTTTCTCCATCTACTTTAATATCCAATTTTTCTAAAATTTTTATCATTTCTTGTTTTGATAAATTCGTACCTAATAAATTATTTATTTTTTCTACATC
This sequence comes from uncultured Clostridia bacterium, assembly GCA_947588915.1. The sequence goes on along the minus strand of CANPZA010000119.1, from coordinate 3,371 downwards.
TAATTTGATTTTATTTATCTTCTGTTTAGTTGGATAAACATCTATTTTTCCATCTACAATTTCTCCTATACCTAACATTTCAACTAATTGAACAGCTCTATTTACTGCTCTTAAAGCATTTTCAGAAGATAACCCTTTTTCAAATCTAGAAGAAGCTTCTGTACGTAATCCTACTTTTTTAGCGGTTTTTCTTATGCTTCCTCCTTTAAATACTGCTGATTCAAATACTACTGTTTGTGTTGTTTCTTCTATTTCAGAGTTTAATCCTCCCATAACACCTGCTATTGCTACTGCTTTTTTCTCATCTGCAATTACTAAATCATTTTCATCTAGTATTCTTTCTTGTTCATCTAATGTTGTAATTTTTTCTCCGTTTTTTGCCCTTCTTACAGTAATATGTTTTCCTTCAATTGAATTTATATCAAAAGCATGCATTGGTTGACCCATTTCTAGCATAACATAGTTTGTTATATCTACTATATTATTTATTGCTCTTACTCCACATGCTTTTAATCTTCTTTGCATCCATTTAGGAGATGGTCCTATTTTCACATTTTTCACAACTCTTGCGATATAACGATAGCATAAATCTGGTGCCGTAATATCTACTTTTAAACCTTCTATTTCCTTTTTATCTTCTACTTTTAACTCATCTATATCTTTTCTTGGATTTTTAAATGGTTTGTTTAATGATACTGCTGTTTCTCTTCCTAATCCTTCTATAGAAAAACAATCTGGTCTATTAGATGTTATTTCAAAATCAATTATATCTTCTTTTAATTCTAAAATTTCTACAATATCTTTTCCTAAATCTTTTTCTAATTTTTTATCTAGTATCATAATTCCATCTTCGATTTGATCTGGATAATCTTGAATAGTCAAGTTCAATTCTCCAATTGAACACATCATTCCACAAGAGTCTACTCCTCTTAGTTTTCCTGTTTTTATTTTTACTCCGCCTGGTAATTCTGATCCATCTTTTGCTATTGGTACAATATCGCCCTCTTTAATATTTTTTGCACCTGTAACAATTTGTAGTATTTCATTTCCTACATCCACTTTTGTTACAACTAATTTATCAGCATCTGGATGTTTTTTTATTTCTAATATTTTACCAACAACCACATTTTTTATATCATTTCCTATTTGTTCAATTGTTTCTACTTTAGAACCTGTCATTGTTAAAATATTTCCCAATTCAATTACATCTACATCAATGTCACTATATTCTTTTAACCATTCAACACTTGTTTTCATTTTTTTCTCCTCACTTTACTATATCTTTAACATCTTGATAATTATTATAACTAGGTGTAGAAGATATATTTCTATACTGACCTCCACCTTGTACTCTATCATAAAACTTCTCTTTTTCTCTTTCGTTTGCTCTTATTCTTTTTTCTTCTTCCCTACTTTGCTTAGTAGAAATTATTTCATACCCATCACCTTTTGGTTTTAATGTATAATTTTCCATTCCTTCTTGACACAATATATTTAAAGATTCTAATGTACTATAAATTTTTCCTGGTTTAAATTTTTTTCTAATAAACAATCCCATTTTTACACTCCTTAATTAACTAAATTTTTAATTAATTTAATTACAATTCATAATATTTTTTACTAAAATTGTTTTAAAAATCTAATATCATTTTCAAATAATAATCTCATATCTTCTATTCCGAATTTTGCCATTGCAATTCTTTCTACTCCAAATCCAAATGCAAATCCTGAATATTCTTCTGGATTAATTCCACAGTTTACCAAAACATTAGGATGTACCATTCCGCATCCTAAGAGTTCTATCCATCCTTCACCTTTGCAAACTCTACATCCTTTACCTCCACATACGAAACATGATACATCAGCTTCTGCACTTGGCTCAGTAAATGGAAAATGATGTGGTCTAAATCTTATTTTTGTATTTTCTCCTAGACATTTTTTGGCGAACATTTCTAATGTTCCTTTTAAATCTGTCATTGATATATTTTTATCAACTACTAAACCTTCTATTTGATGAAATACTGGTGAGTGTGTTGCATCAACACTATCTGAACGATATACTGCTCCTGGACAAATTATTTTAATTGGTGGTTTTTGATTTTCCATAACCCTTGCTTGTACTGGAGAAGTCTGACTTCTTAATACTATATCTTCTGTGATATAGAATGTATCTTGTAAATCTCTTGCTGGATGATCAGGTGGTGTGTTTAATTTATCAAAATTATATATTGCTTTTTCCACTTCTGGTCCATCTGCTATTTGATATCCCATACCTAAGAATATTTCCTCTACTTCATCTATAATCTGAGTTATTGGATGTAAAGAACCTAAGTTAATTTTTTTGCTTGGTTCAGTTACATCTATATTTTCATTTTCTAATTTCTTTTTCAATTCTTCTTTTTTAAATTCTTTTTCTTTTTTATTTATTAGAATTTCTAGCTCATCTCTTATTTGGTTTACTAAACTTCCAATAATTGGTCTTTCCTCTGGAGACAAGGCTCCCATACCTCTCAATACTGTAGTTAGTTCACCTTTTTTTCCTAAATATTTCACTTTTAATTCATTTAAAGACTTTTCACTATTACAATTATTTATTTCTTTTAATGAATTCTTTTTTATTTTTTCAATTTCTTCTTTCATAATTATTCTCCTTGTATATGGTTTATATATTTTTGTTTGCTTATATTGACCGTAACTTTTTCTATTGTCCTCATTTAACAATTCTGTTTTTTTATTTTACTTTTCAATTTTATTTTTATTTTGTTCCAATAAGTATTTTTATTTTCAAATCTAAAAGTAATAATATATACTCCAAAATCATTTAAAGAAAGGGTTACTTTTATTTTTTTATTTGGAAATTGCTTTTTAGTGTCTTCTATACTTTTAGATACTTCATCAGTAGTATATATTCTAGAATCCAAATAATATTCTAGACATTTAGTTTGTTTCATATATTTACACATCCTTTTCATACTAATAGCCATCTCAATCCTACTTTTCAGGACGAAATGGCTATTTCGTGGTACCACCTAAATTTATCAGTTTTTTTTATAACTAACCTTATTATCGTTTTAACGGTTCGACCGCTTCTCTTACTGTTATTTCAGAGAAAGACCTAAAAAGTGAAATTTCAATATATTTATATGAGATGAATTTCAGCCTAGTCCATCCTCTCTTTTACATATAATTTTAATATATTTACTTTGCTTTTTATTTGGCTTTATTTAATTCACATCTATAATTTTAACATATTTTCTAATATTTTACAATAGTTTTTATTTATTTTTAATAAAAAATTTAAGTTTAAAAGTAAATTCCAGATTTGTTCTAAAACTGGAATTTAGTCTTGGATTAAAATTCCGGCAATATGG
>CANPZA010000118.1 GCA_947588915.1 uncultured Clostridia bacterium | reverse complement strand
AATTATATAAAATGCCCAGTATCAACAATATGTGTTGGATTGGCTGCAAGTATGGGAGCAGCTCTTCTTAGTGCTGGTGAAAAAGGAAAAAGATTTGCAACACCAAATGCAGAAATTTTAATTCATCAACCTTTAATTGGTGGTGGAGGAATTTCAGGTCAGGCAACTGAAGTAAAAATCCATGCAGATCACTTAGTAAAAACAAGAGAAAAATTAAATAGATTTTTAAGTGAAAGAACAGGTCAAACAATAGAAACAATTCAAAAAGATACAGAAAGAGATAATTATATGACAGCAGAAGAAGCATTAAAATATGGTTTAATAGATGGAATTATGGACAAAAGAAAATAAAATTATATTTAAGGAGAAGAAACATGCCAAAAAACAATAGTATACCAAAAAGTGTTAGATGTTCATTTTGTGGTAAAGCACAAGAAAATGTTAGGAAAATGGTTGCGGGACCTGGAGTATATATTTGTGATGAGTGTGTAGAACTTTGTACAAGTATTATAGAAGCAGAATTGTATGATGATGAAAAATCAGGGTATACATTAAATGAATTAAATGAGATTCCAAGCCCAAAAGAAATTAGAAAAATATTAGATGATTATGTAATTGGTCAAGATGAGGCTAAAAAGACTCTATCAGTTGCAGTATATAACCATTATAAAAGAATAGCTCATGAAGAAAGTGCAGAAAAAGATGATGTTGAAATTCAAAAAAGTAATATCCTACTTTTGGGTCCAACAGGTTCTGGAAAAACACTTCTTGCAAAAACTTTAGCTAAAATATTAAATGTACCATTTGCTATGGCAGATGCTACAACTCTAACAGAAGCAGGGTATGTTGGAGAAGATGTAGAAAATATTTTATTAAAACTAATTCAAGCAGCAGATGGTGATGTTCAAAAAGCAGAAAAAGGAATTATTTATATTGATGAAATTGATAAAATCACAAGAAAGTCTGAAAATCCATCAATTACACGAGATGTAAGTGGAGAAGGAGTGCAACAAGCTTTATTAAAAATTATTGAAGGAACTATTGCATCAGTTCCACCACAAGGAGGAAGAAAACATCCAAACCAAGAATTAATTCAAATAAATACTGAAAATATATTAATAATATGTGGAGGAGCTTTTGAAGGTTTGGAAAATATTATAAAAGATAGAACAGGTGAAAAAGCAATTGGTTTTGGAAGCAATATAAAAAGTAAAACAGAATTAAAAACTTATGAAATATTCCAAGAACTATTACCACAAGATTTATTAAAATTTGGATTAATACCAGAGTTTATAGGAAGATTACCAATAATTGCTACATTAAAAGAATTAGACAAACAAGCTTTAATTAAGATATTAATTGAACCAAAAAATGCATTGGTAAAACAATATCAAAAATTATTTCAAATAGATGGTGTGGAATTAATATTTAAACAAGAAGCATTAGAGGCAATTGTTGATAAAGCTATTGAAAGAAAAACAGGAGCAAGAGGACTTCGTTCAATAATAGAAGAAATAATGAGAGATATTATGTATGAAATACCATCTGATCCAAGTATTGAAAAATGTATTATAACAGAAAATACAGTTTTAAATAATGCAGGACCAGAGACAGTCATTAATAAAGAAAAGGTATCTCGCAAGCCTATGGTAAAAAAGAAAAGACAAATACCTAATAATCAAGATGAAAAGGAAACAGCATAAGGAAGAACTTAAATAAGGATAAATTGTTCTTATTTTGTTCTTCCTTATTTTATATATTAAGCTAATATACCATTATTTCCCATTAACATTGAAATAAAAGTACCTATAACAATTAAAACAACAATTATTACAAGTTGTACTAATAAAGATAATCCAAAGAACTTCCAAAAAGAATAATTACAATGATCATAAATTTTATAATATATTAATACTACAATTGCTGAAATAATACCATACAAAATTACAGCAAAAAAGAAATGTGAAAAACCATTAGATAATACAAAAAATAATACATATAAAGATGTATATATAAGCCAAGTAATTTTAAATTCAAATTTTTCACAACATTTATACATTATAAAAATTGATATTAGTGATTCTATGATTGATATTAACATATATTTTACCTCCCCTTTTTTAATTTTTTTATCTAAATATATGAAATCATAAAATATAAAGATTGTCAATATATGATTTAAAATCATATATTTTTTTAGGGAGGAAAAATGATGGAATATAGAGAATATAATAGAAAAGAAGTAGTTGAATATGCTAAAAAATGGGCATTTTCAAGAAATCCAAAATACTATAATTTTGACTCTGTTGGTGGTGACTGTACGAGTTTTGCATCTCAATGTATATATGCTGGAAGTAAGAAAATGAATTATACTAAAAATACAGGATGGTATTATATAAATGGAAATAATAAGTCACCATCTTGGAGTGGGGTAGAGTTTTTATACAAGTTTTTGGTAAATAATAATCAAGTTGGACCACAAGCAAAAGAAGTTATGCAAAATATGATAGAAATTGGAGATATAGCCCAACTTTCATTTGATGGGATAAAATTTGGTCATACTCTTGTAATTGTAAATATAGAAAATAGATTTATATTAAGAGATATAAAAATTGCATCACATACATTAGATAGTTTTAATAAACCTATTTCAGAATATAATTTTAAGAAAATTAGATGGATTCATATAAATAAAGTAGGTATTTAAAATTTAGAAATAATTAAAAAATAGTATTGACATTTCCAGAAAATGGTATTATTATATAAAGTATAATTATATTCTTAATTCAAAGTTTTTATTTATTAATCTTTAAATCGCTAAAAAGTCCAAAAAAAGTAGAAAAGGAAAGAAAAAATACTAAAGATAAAATAGAATATCATATTTTACTATTAAATAAATATTGACAAGCAAATAAAAATATATTAAAATGAAAAGGACGTGATTCAATGGTATATATAACATATAAAGAATATATGCAATACTTAAGACAAAAACATATGATGGAATTAAAAGAAGATGAACAAGATTATGAGTATGAAAGTGAATATGACATAGAGAAGGTAAAAGAAGTAAATAAAAAGCATGACAAAATGATGAGAAGAATTCTAAGTAAAGAAAAAGAAATGGTAAAATTCATAAATGATTTTTTGAAAATAGATAAAAAGATAAAAGAAGGAGAAATAGTACAATGTAAGAGTGATTTTATAACAAGGAATTATAAAGATAGGCAATCAGATATTATATATAAGATAAAAAACAAACCAGTTTATTTTTTAGTAGAACATCAAAGTACAGTAAGAAAAGATATGTTAGAAAGAGTATGGGAATATGTAGGACAAATAATAAGATTAGATAAGATGAATAAAAAAGAGAAATTAGAAGATAGTAAAATATATCCAATTGTAGTACCAATAGTAATATATACAGGTTATCAAAAATGGAATGAAAAGACTAATTTTGAAGAGAAGCAATATAATGCAAAAGAGTATGAGGAATATAGGATAAAGTTAAAATATAATTTAGTAGCAGTACAAGATTATACATTTAAAGAGTTAAAAGAAAAAGAAAGTGTATTTGGAATAGCGATGATAATAGAGAAATGTAAGACAGCAGAGGAGATGGAAAGAGAGATAAGTAATGGTGTTAAGATAGATTTTGGACACGAAAGCGTAGAAATGTTATAATAGTTTTATACGCTTAGGAAGGAGTGTT
>CANPZA010000117.1 GCA_947588915.1 uncultured Clostridia bacterium | reverse complement strand
CTCCTATGCTTGTTACTCCTTCTGGAATATTTATTTCTTCTAGACTACTACATCCAGAAAATGCCCACTCTCCTATGCTTGTTACACTACTTGGAATCTCTATTGTTTCTAAACTACAATTATAAAATGCAAACATTCCTATGCTTGTTACACCTTGTTCTATTATTACCTTATTAATTGCATTAGTATATTGTGTTTTATGCCAGTCTATTCCTTCCGAATAGTAGGATTCCCAATCCTTCATTTCTCCAGTTCCTGAGATTGTAAGTGTTCTATCTTTGTCTGTCCATTTGGCAGTAAGAGTTCCATCTTGTTCTTTTGATATATCCCATTCCTCTTCTGCTTTTATTTCATAATCTCTTGTTATTTCTTCTGTCTCTTGCTCTGTCTCTGCTAATACCTCTTTTGGCATAATTGGTGCTATTATTTGAAATAAAAGTATTAATATTATTATTGTAGCAATTCTTTTTCTTTTCATTTGCTTTCCTCCTGTGATTTTTCTACATTAATAATAAAAAATTATTTTTTTGTTGTCAATATGGTTTTTTTCTTGTATTTTATAACCATTTACGGAAATATATCTTCTGCATTTCATTACTAAATATTAAATTTTTATTACATTTTTGATACTTTAATTTCAAAAAGCAAAAAAATAGGTGTAGATATCTACACCCGTAATATTTGTTATTATTCTTCAACTTTCTCAAATAAATCTTTACCAACTCCACATAAAGGACAAGTCCAATCATCTGGTAATTCTTCAAATTTTGTTCCTTCTTTTTCATCATCATAAATATATCCACAAACTGTACATTTATATTTCATTCTTATTCACCTCCTAAAATATTATCTGCTAACTCTTCTAATTGTAATTTTGTATCTTCTTTCATAGTTGACTTTATTGTAACAGATTTTCCTATTATATCAATATTCTTCATTTCTTGCAATATATTTCTCATTGTTTTTTCTGCAGATGGTGCCCATGAACCATTTTGTATAATTGCAACTTTTCTATTCTGATAATTTCTTTCTTTTAAATGATTTAAAAACTGCTCCATTGGTACAAATACACCAGCATTATAACTAGATGCTGCTAAAACAATTTTAGAATATCTAAAAGCATCTTCTACCGCTTCATGCATATCTTCTTTCGTTAAATCAGTTAAAACTACTTTTTTAGCACCTTTTTCTTCTAAAATTTCTTTTAGTTTCTCTGCTGCTTTTAAAGTATTACCATAAATAGATGCACAAGCAATAAATATTCCTTCATCTTCAGGTCTATAACTACTCCAAATATCATATTTTTCAATATAATGAGCTAAGTTATCTTTTAGAATTGGTCCATGTAAAGGACAAATTATTTTAATATCTAAAGTTTCTGCTTTTTTTAGTAAACTTTGTACTTGATCTCCATATTTTCCTACAATTCCAAAATAATATCTACGAGCTTCGCAATCCCAATCCTCATCAGTATCCAATGTACCAAATTTGCCAAATCCATCTGCTGAAAACAAAACTTTATCTTTTTTGTCATATGTCACCATTACTTCAGGCCAGTGAACCATAGGTGCCATAAAAAATTGTAATGTATGATTTCCAATATTTAATTCATCCGCTTCTTTTACAACTATTTTTTTATCTGTTAAATCAATATCAAAAAAATTTGGTAACATTGAAAATGTTGTTGCATTTCCAATTAATTTCATATTTGGATACTTGTCTACCAATAAACCTATATTATATGCATGATCTGGCTCTAAATGTGAAATCACTAAATAATCAACTTGTTCTCCATCTAGTTGTTTTTCTAAATTTTCAAGCCAAATATTTGTAACTCTTCTGTCACAAGTATCTAGTACTATATTTTTCTCATCCTTTATCAAATAGGAATTATATGCCATACCATTTGGTACTTCATATTGCCCTTCAAATAATCTTATTTCTTTATCATCTGCTCCTATATAAAATATAGAATCTGTAATTTTATTATCTTTCATTTTCTCCTCCTATTGTGAAATTTCATTTAAAAGATTTGTATACTCTTGTACTTGTGTATTAGTATTAAATAAAACTTGTTCTCCTTGAACTTGCCATTGACCTTTATTTTGTATTAAATAATCTATTACTGCTTCTTGTTTATTTAGTAAATCTATCATATCTCCAACAGATTCCTCTAACTCATTTTTTTCCTCATTTAAATTTAAAATTTCCTTTGTGTTTAATGTTGTTTTATATACATTTTGAAAATAAGAACTTGTATTTTGTTCTTCAATATATGAGTTTATTTTCTCTTCTTGTAAAAACTCCAATATAATATTCTTTTCGTTTTCTATCTCTGTTCTTTTTGTATTTAAAAATTCTTTAGTAGAAATAAAATCAGGTCCATCATTTCTATAATTATCAGCTGTTAAAACATTTGTAATCTTTTCATCTTGTATTAAAGTATTTAAAGAATTTATTTCATTATATAAATCTAAAATATAATTTTTAGCTGCTTTTTCAACTTTTGCATATTCTCCAGTTGTAACCAAATTATTAGTTTTTTCATTTAATGCTTCAATATTAATTTCTTCAGATGATATTTCTTCAATTTTTGAAAATTCTTCTATGATTTTTGCCTTTTGTATTGCATCATTCATAAACAAATATACTGCAATTATCACTAATATAGCTATTATAATTCCAATTACAATAAAAATTTTCGTTGTTTTTTTCAAATTAATCCCCCCTTATAATTCATATACATTATATCACAAAAATATTATTTGTAAAGAGAGTATTTTTCAGGCAAAATATAAAAAATCTTCTCTTGACATTAAGCATATTTAAGCATATACTTAAGTCATAAAATGTAAAAAGGAGGAAAATAAACATGAATGACTTAATAGAAATCAGATGGCATGGTAGAGGTGGTCAAGGTGCAAAAACTGCTTCCTTACTATTAGCTGATGCTGCTTTCAATACAGGTAAATATATTCAAGGTTTTCCAGAATATGGACCTGAAAGAATGGGTGCTCCTATTACCGCTTATAACAGAATTAGTAGCACTCCTATCACAATTCATAGTAATATCTATGAACCTGACTATGTAGTAGTTGTTGATGACACTCTTTTAGAAACTGTTGATGTAACTTCAGGCTTAAAAGAATCTGGAGCAATAGTTATTAATACTACTAAATCAGGAGATTATCTAAGAAGTGTATTGAAAGGATACAAAGGAGGCATCTATACAATTGATGCAAGAAAAATTTCAGAAGAAGCTTTGGGAAAATATTTTCCAAATACACCTATGCTTGCTGCTATTGTTAAAGTAAGTAAAATTATGACAGATGAAGCTTTATTAGAAGATATGAAAGGTTCTTTCAAACACAAATTTGCAAAGAAACCTGAAGTTATTGAAGGAAATATGAAAGCTTTAGAATTAGCATTAAAGGAGGTAAAAAAGATATGACAAATATTAATCCTAAAACTCCTATGGAGAAACTAACTCCTGGTGGAGATATTTATACTTCTGGAAATGCAAAAGAATTTAAAACAGGAGACTGGAGAAGTATTAAACCAATTTTTCTTAGTGAAAAATGTAAACAATGTGGACTATGTTTTCCAGTTTGTCCAGATGATGCAATTCCAGTAAATTCAGAATGTAAAAGAGAAGATTTTAATTATGATTATTGTAAAGGATGTGGCGTATGTGCAAAAGTATGTCCATTTGGTGC
>CANPZA010000116.1 GCA_947588915.1 uncultured Clostridia bacterium | reverse complement strand
TTACCAATGCCTCTAAGTTTTCCTCTTTTTTACTCTCATTTTCAGATAGTTCTATGTACTTCTGTCTAGGCTCTCTACTAATAAAATTTGTACCCACTTGATTTGGTTTAAAAAATTTAATCTCTCTTATTCTTTTTATTAAAACCTCAATGTCAAATGGTTTCACTACATAATAGTCTGCACCTGCTGCAATAGCTTTTTGTGTTATTTTATCTTGTCCAACAGCTGATAGCATTATACAAGTTGGTTTATTATCTGTTTTTATTTCATTTATTTTTTCTAATACTCCTAATCCATCTAAATGTGGCATAATTACATCTAATAATACAACATCTGGTGTAGTATTTGATATCATTTCTACTGCTTCATTTCCATCTTTCGCTACAGCAATTACCTCCATGTCATCTTGATGATTAATATAAGAAAGTAGTGTTTTACTAAAATCTTGATTATCATCAGCAATTAAAATACTAATTTTTTCGTTCATTTTTCCCTCCTATTTTTAATTGTAAAATATTTACAAGTGTTATTATAATAGGTTGTTCGAGAAAAAGCAATAATTTCTGGAAAATTTTTCCAGAAATTTTATAAAATTGATATTTTCATATACTTTTCGTTATATATTTTTTATTTATTTCTATAACATTTTTTAAAATTAGTTCTTTTGCTTCAAAATCTTTTCTTAATTTTTCTTTTTTTGCTTCTTCCAACTCTATTTTACATACAATTAATTCATCATATTCTACATTTGTTATCAAAATATTATTATTTGCACAATAATGTTTAAATTTGTTAAACTCTTTATAATCAATTTCTATCTGCATCTCTATTCCTTCACATTTACTGATTATTTCACTTTCTTCTATAGCCTTTTGTACACTTTGTGTATATGTTCTTAACAATCCTCCTGTTCCTAGTAAAACTCCTCCAAAATATCTTGTTACTATAACAATTATATTTACTAAATTATTTTTCTTTAAAACATTTAACATAGGTATTCCTGCTGTTCCGTGAAGGTTCACCGGTCATCACTTGATTTTTCTATAATACTTCCATCTTGCATAACTCTATATGCAATACAATTATGTCTTGCATCATGATACTTTTTCTTAATATTATTAATAATGTTTTGAGCTTCATCTACAGTCTGTATCGGAAATAAATTGGCTATAAACCTCGATTTCTTTTGAATTATCTCAACTTTAACTTCTTTTTTTATAGTTGTAAATTCCATTACAACCCTCCATACTATTTAATATTATTACTATTCTTGTAACATTCCTGATGTATATCCTGTTGAATATGCTATTTGTAAATTAAATCCCCCTGTATAACTATCTACATCTATAATTTCTCCTGCAAAATACAAACCTCTTATAATTTTAGATTGCATTGTTTTAGGATTAATTTCTTTTGTCGAAACTCCTCCACTTGTTATAATTGCTTCTTCTATTGGTCTAAATCCTTTTATTTTTATTTCAAAGTTTTTAAATAATTCTACTATTTTTTTCCTTTCTTCTTTTGTTATTTCATTTACTTTTTTACTAGGATTAATACCACTTTTTTCTATAAAAACATTTATCATCTTTTTAGGTAGTAATCTATCTAAACTATTTTTAAATTCTTTATTTTTAAACTCTTTGAAATCTCTTAATATTCTTTCATCTAATTTTTTATCTATTAATCCTGGCTTTAAATCAATTTTTAAAATAATATCCTTATTTTTTAGTTTTTCATCTATATCTTTGTATCTTACTAAATGAGCAGATCCACTTAAAATTATCGGTCCTGAAACACCAAAATGAGTAAATAACATTTCTCCAAAATCTTCATAAATACTTTTTTGTAATTTGGTATCCAATAACTTAATTTTTACATTTTTAAGGCTTAACCCTTGCATGCCCTTACATATGTAACTTTCATATACTTCTAATGGCACTAATGATGGTCTTATCTTAGTTACAGTATGTCCTACCTTTTTTGCTAGTTCATAACCATCACCAGTTGAGCCTGTTAGAGTATAACTCATTCCTCCTGTTGCTAAAATCACTTTATCTGCTTTTATATTTCCTTTATTGGTTTTTACACCTACAATTTTCTTTTCTTCCACAAGTAATTCTATTACTCGTGTTTCATACATAATTTTAACATCTAATTCTTTTAATTTTTTCTTAAAACAATTTAAAACATCTTGTGATTTATCAGTTACTGGAAATATCCTATTTCCACGTTCTTCTTTTACTTTTAAACCTTGTTGTTCCAAAAATTGGATTATATCTTGATTTGTATAATTTTTATAACAACTATATAAAAACATCCCATTTCCAGGTGTATTTTTAATAAAGTCCTCCATACCTAAAGAAGATGTAATATTACATCTCCCTTTCCCTGTTATTAATAATTTTTTACCAAGTTGATTCATTTTTTCTAATAGAATCACTTCATGTCCATTTTGTTTGGCTTTAATTGCTGCCATCATTCCAGATGGTCCTCCACCTATTACAATTACTTCCATTTATTCATTCTCTTTCTTTTTTGTTTGTGTTTCTTTCTTTGTTGTTGATTTTTTCGTTGTTGATTTTTTTGTTGTTTTTTTAGTTTCTTCTTGTAATAAATTATCTCCTTCTAAAAAGAAATCATTATCTAAAGTTATTTCATCTTCAACAAAATTGTCTGGTTTTTCTTCTTCAATTAAATCATCATCATCATTTAAATATCCTATATCATTTGACTGTGCTTCTTTTATATATCTATCTAAATCATTTGCATAATATTCTTCTTCATCTACATTGTCTTCCTTTAAATTACTTTCTTCATTATCATAATTTTCATCTACTTTTATAGGTTCTTCATCTAATACTTCTTTTTCAAAATTATCATCTTCATTAGCATCAATATAGAATTCATCATTTTTGTTATTATTTTTTTCATTTACTATGTCTTCGATGATATTGCTTTTTTCCTCATCCATATTAGTATTCAAAATGTCAACATATTGATCTTCATTTCTTTTTATATTTTTCTTTTTGTCCTTCATTTCTTTTTTTGCCATTTTCATAGCTTCTTTTTGCTCTTGCTCAACTCTTTTATTTGCTTTTCTTTGCGCACTTCCTCCTAAGAATAATATTAAAATTATTAATATTATTAAAACTGTTAAAATACATACAACTAACATATTTATTTCTCCCTTCTTTTTTTACTTTTGTATATACTCAATTGCTTTTAATATACCCAATTTTCCATATTCATATGTAAGTCCTCCTTGCATATATGCAATATATGGTTCTCTCAATGGACCATCACAGCTTAATTCTATAGTTGAACCTTGTGTAAATGTTCCTGCTGCCATGATAACTTTATCTTCATATCCTCCCATATCTCCTGGATATGGGACTACATCCGAATCTATTGGAGAGGCTTTTTGGATACCTTGACAAAATTTAATTAATTTTTCTTCTGTTCCTAAATGTATTGTTTGTACAATGTCTGTTCTTATTTCATTAAATTTAGGTTCTACTAAATATCCTAATTTTTCTAATATTCTGCTAGCAAAAATTGCTGTCTTTACACTACTTGCTACAACACTAGGTGCAAAAAATAGTCCTTTTAATAATAATGTATTTTGATTTAATGATGGTCCTATTTCTTTTCCTATACCTGGTGCTGTTAATCTTTCTGCACATAATTCTATTAATTCCTTTTTACCAACTATATAAG
>CANPZA010000115.1 GCA_947588915.1 uncultured Clostridia bacterium | reverse complement strand
AACCTCCTTATGACATTTTTTATTTTATCATAAGAAGGTTTATTTTTAAACTTTACACAAATTATTCTATATACTCGTAGTAACACAATATTTGTAATTACTACTTTTCCTTTACTTTAATATGAATGAATATCTCTTGAACCTACTAAACATAGTATCATTGCAGATAAGTCTACAATATCTATGTTATCATCTGAATTGATATCTCCTGCTAGTTTTCTATATTCTTCACTAAAGAATGTTTCTGATAAAAGATGTATTTGTATTCTTGATAAGTCTATTATATCCATATATCCATCATCATTTAAGTCTCCTATTACTGCTATTCTATATGCTTGCCCATCTACTTTTACATAGTCTCCTGTTGCTACTATATCTTGATTTTGTCTCTTATTATCGTTTTTATCATATACTTCATATTGTTCTCCTGATAATAGTTTCTTTACTTCTGCTATAAATTCTGTTACCTTTGTCTCTGGATATACTCTATAAATATTATCATCCTTTACTTTGTATATACTATCACTATCATCAATTATTTGTCCTTTTACATGATATACTTGACTATGTACTTCATTATGATTTCCTGCATTATCTTCTGCATATACTGATAAATAATAATCTCCTTTTTCTTGTGGTAATGTTATTTTATTTTGTACTATATTTGTTTCGATTTCTTTATTTTCGCTTACCCATTTATATTTTGTTTTACTATTATTTATTCCACTTTCTGTTGATGGTTCTGTTATTGTAACTGTTACATCTTTTTCATTTTCTACTAGTTTTATAGTAGGTGGGTTCTTATCTATTTTTACTGTATATTCTCTTGTACTACTATTTCCTGCTTCATCTTCTGTGTGTACTGTTATTGTATAATTTCCTGTCTCAGATAGTTCTAAGTCTCCTGTTTGGTTTGAACTTATTACTTGTCCATCCTTTTTCACATCATAATAATTTTTTGTAACTTCACTATCTTCATCTTGTCCTTCTGTTAATTTACCATATACATTTTCATTTGTAAATGTTCCATTTTCATATGGTTCTCCTTCTTTTGAACCTTTTGTCATTACCATCTCTCCTGCTGTTGGTGGTGTTTCATCTCCTCCATAATTATGTCTTAATACATTTACAATATTACTATTTCCTACGTTGTCTTGGACATATACATATAGATTCCATATTCCTGTTTCTTCTGTTAGGTAATCCATTAAAAATTCCGTCCCATATGTGGCTTCTCCACCATATTTTCCTGTTTCAGCATTAAAGTCTTCTTCAGAAGTTGGTGCTTTTTCTCCTCGTTTTACCCACAAATATTTTGTTTTTGATTGATTAATACCGCTTTTTACTTCTCCTACATCTTCTACTGTCATTTTTAACATACCAATATATTCTTCTTCTCCATCTTGACATGTTGCAGTTGGATTTGTCTTATCTATATAAATTAAGTAATTTCTTGATATACTTGGACCATTACTACTTCTAGTAGTTAATGTTACTTTATATAATCCTTCTTCTGTTAATTGCTTACTTCCTGTTAAACCTGTTTCTATTTTATCTTCACTATCAGAACCAATTTTATATATATCATAACTTGATGTTACTGTACCTGAATTCTTAGAAGTTCCTTGAGATACTAAGTTCATATATACTCCTTGATTTGTATATGTTCCTACATTATATTTTTCTCCTCTTTCATCATTTAGTTTAAATTCCATTTCTCCTAATGTCTCAATTTCTTGTGATAAATAAAATGGCTCACTGATTGACACATTTGTATTTCCTAAACTATCTTCTGTTTTTACATATAATCTATATACACCTTCTTTATTTTCTAAACTTGCTGTGTTTTGACTATATTCACTTGGATAGTTAAAAGTATTTGTATATTCACTTGGTTCTTCACCATCTTTTACCCATTGATAACTTACTTTATTTACTAAATTAACATAATCATTAACAATTGTTTTAGTACTAACACTTTGTTCACAATTAGTATTTCCGTTTGGTTGAAATTCTATATTTGAAACCCCTTTATGCAAATGATATGTTTTAGAATCTGAATTGCCCATGTTATCTACTGTTACTACATAAATGGTGTAATCTCCATCTTCACTTATAATGGCATCATCTTCATAAACATTAGCTTCAGAAGTATATCCACCAAACCATCTATACACTTCTAAATATGTTTTATAATGACCGCTTATATCATCTCTACCATCTGTTTTACTAATATAAATAGCTTCATCAGTATCAGTATATCCTCCTTCATACCAACCTACGTAAGAAATATATTTTAATGGCATTTGATATTCAGTTCCCTCTTTACTTCCTATATTGGCCTTAATAGAACCAACTTCTGTTACAGTATTATCAATTAAAAAATTATTACTTGTCCCTGTTGTTTCGTTTCCTGCCAAATCTATCAATTTATAATTTATTTTATATTCCCCTTCAAGTGGAGGATAACTTGTTATTGCTAATTCTTCTTTGTTTTTTACTGTATATGGAAAACTATCATTATCAAATACGTTGTTTTTTATCATATTATATCGTATTTCTATTTCATCATCTGGTGTAAATTTATCAGCTACTGTGATAACTGTCGTTAATGAATTAGATAATTCATGATTTGCGCTGCCATTTGGTACAATACTCTCTAATGAAGGTGCTGTTCTATCATACGTTACAGTTTCATCTCCATTTTTTCCACTTGTATATGTATTTCCTTGATTATTTGTTTCATCATAATAATTACTTATAGTAAAGTGTACTTTTCCTTCCTCTATTTGTGCTTCATCTTCAGGTATAGTATATTCAGCTATATAATCAGTATCTCCTTCTTCTGCTTTGTTTACTTCTGCTTGTTTGCCTGCAATTAAAACTTCTGGATTTCCATTTAATTTTTCATTAAATTTTATATTTAATGTAATTTTATCTCCATTTTTTACATAATTATTTTCATTATCAACTTCAAAACTTGTTGAAGCCACATATGGTTTATCAGAATCATTATTAAATGTTATTCCCGTTGGACTATTAGCAAGTGTCGTAAATTTTGTTTCTTCATTCCAATTAGCAGCATTATCTGCCCACATCTTACTTGGAAATATAAATTTTACTTCACCTTGTCCATTTGTTAAATTACTTACTTCTAACTCATAATGTACAATAATTTTTCCTTTTTCATCATTAGTTTTCTCTCTTTTCTTAATTTCTATATTTCTAGAATATTGTATAGAATTTTCCTCTCCTACCCATACTTGTAAATTACTAAAATCTCCTGCTCTATCATAAGCTGAAACTTTTCCTTCTGTTTCGCCTAATCTTCCTAAATCCATATCTTCAACATCAAATTTTAAGTTTATTTTATCACTAGGTCCTGCAATTTTTGGATCAATATTAGTACTTTTTGCCTCTACTAATTTTATTGTCGGTTTTTTTCTATCAATTTTACATTTTAGTTTATTTTTTAATTCATTAGATATTGCTATATTTCCATTTCCAGCTGCATCTGCACAAACATCACCTGAAATCCAAAATTCATGGTCATAGTACTCATCATCATGACAAGTGTATGTTACTTTATAAGTTATATCCCCATTATCTCCTTCAAATTTAATATCTCCATTTGTTAATCCTTGATCCTTAATTCCTATTTCATTTTTTTCTAATCCATAAACTGGCTCACTAAATGTAATTGTATATGTTATAGTTTTTTCATTTGTTAAGTTATATGACGTTGCTTCTACATTAGTTATTGTTGGTGGTGTTGTGTCTCTTGGTGGAATATATGATCCTCCTCCAGAACCTCCTACAGAGCCTCCTCCTGTGCTTCCTCCTGTGCTTCCTCCTGTGCTTCCTCCTGAGCCTCCTCCTGATGATACAGGGCATCTATAGGTCCTATATTCTACTAATTTATAAAATTTATTAATCCCTCGAGGGCAAGG
>CANPZA010000114.1 GCA_947588915.1 uncultured Clostridia bacterium | reverse complement strand
ATAAAAATATTGGTAAATATTTTAATAATACAAATGAAATTTTCTTTAAATTTGTTGCTAGTCAATTTTTAGATGCTATTGTTATAGGTACACTAGTTACAATTGCTATGAGTATCATGGGAATAAAATATGCAATATTTCTAGGATTTTTAATAGGATTATTTAACATGATACCATATTTTGGAGCAATAATTGCAGTAGCAATTTCTGCAATTATTACATTGATTACAGGTGGGTTATCACAAGCAATTTGGATGTTAATAGTTGTTGTTATTCTTCAACAAATTGATGCTAATATTATTAATCCAAAAATTGTGGGTCAGTCATTAAAAATAAGTCCTTTATTAGTTATATTTGCAGTTACAGTGGGTGGAGCTTATTTTGGAATATTAGGAATGTTTTTAGCAGTACCAGCAATTGCGGTAATTAGAATTATATTAGATGATTATATAGATTATAGACTAAAAATAAAAAATAAAAATTAATAGAAAAAGTGCATTTTATAGTTTAAGCTATAAAGTGCACTTTACATTTATGATAAAAGATATTGAATTCCACCATTTGCAGATATTGTGATAATTCCTGCAACTATAATGCCTAAAATAATAGGTGGTACAGCTTTTTTAGGTGGCATGTCCAAAAAGTTTGCAATCAAAGAACCAACCCAAGCACCTGTTGTAGGAATAGGAACAGCTACAAATAAGAATAATGCAATAGCTGTACAATTTTGAAGTTTTTCACTAGCAGAGATTTTTTTAGTTGCTCTTTCTGATGCCCAATCTATAATAATTTTAAAAGGTTTCCATCTACCGAAAAAGTTAAATAATGGTTTAATATATTTTACTATAAAATATACAGGAATAACATTTCCAATAAAACCACAAATAAAAGATGGTAATGGAGCTAATCCAAATGCATATTGTGAAATAATAGCTGCATATCTAAGTTCTATTATAGGAAAAGCACCTAATATTGTTGTAAATAAATATTTTATAACTAGTGGTAAATTTGCCATTTTATATCCTCCTCGTAAAAATCTTTTAGTATTGTACTATAAGATAAATAAATTGTAAAGTTATAATATAAAATATTTTTAAAAATTTTTCTAAAAGCTTGACATCCGTAAGAAAAATTTGATATAATATAACTTGTATTTTTAGGAATTATAAATCAGACAAATTTTTTCATAAAAATGTTTTAAATTTTAGAAAAAGAGGAATCAAAAGAAGTATTCCGTAAGTGGAATTTATTGTAGAGCAGGCAAAAAGGAAACTTATATGAGAACTTCTGGAGAGAGGGACTTTTTTTAAAATCAAATAAATTAATTCTGCTTAAATATTTATTTAAGGAGTGATTTTTTTGAAAATCAAAGACATAAAATACGAGAAAAGTTCTCGTAAGGATTTTGCAAAAGTTGGAGATTATATCGAAATGCCAAATCTAATCAAAGTACAAAGGGATTCATATGATTGGTTTGTAGAAGAGGGATTAGGAGAAGTATTAAAAGATATATCACCAATTGAAGACTACTCAGGAAACTTAGTTCTTGAATTTTTCGATTATTACATGGAAGACAAAACAAAATACTCTATTGAAGAGGCAAAAGAAAGAGATGTTACATATTCTAGTAGATTACATGTAAAAGTAAGGCTAATTAATCGTGAAACAGGTGAAATTAAAGAACAAGAAATCTACTTAGGAGATTTTCCATTAATGACAGATAGTGGAACATTTATTATAAATGGAGCAGAAAGAGTTGTAGTTAGCCAATTAGTTCGTTCACCAGGATGCTATTATGGAGAGGAATTTGACACAAAAACAGGTAAAAAAACATATAATTCAACAGTAATGCCACTTCGTGGAGCATGGCTTGAATATGAAACAGATGGAAATGACATATTTTATGTGCGTGTTGACAGAACTAGAAAAACACCTGTAACTACTTTACTTAGAGCTATTGGACTAGTTTCAGATGATCAAATAAGAGATTTATTTGGTGAAGAAGAAATGTTAACAGCTACAATAGCAAAAGACACTATAAAAGATCAAGATGAAGCATTAATTGAAATCTATAAAAAATTAAGACCAGGAGAACTTCCAACTGTAGATGCTGCTAAAAACTTATTTAATGGTTTATTCTATGATAATAGAAGATATGATTTAGCAAAAGTTGGTAGATACAAGTTCAATCAAAAATTAGGATTATCAAGAAGAATTAAAGGCAAAGTAGCTGCACAAGATATTGTAGACAGCCAAACAGGAGAAGTATTTGTACAAGCAGGAGAGATTATTTCTGAAGAAATTGCAGAAAACATTCAGAACTCTGGTATAAACGTTGTAGATGTTTTAGTAGGAGAAAGAAAAGTAAGAATTATAGGAAATAGTACAGTAAACATACATAAAGTATTACCAGATGTTGACTTAAGCAAATTGCATATCAAAGAAATGGTAAATTATAATGTATTAAAAAACATTATAGACAATACTGATAAAAAAGATTTAGTAAAAATAATTGAAGAAAGAATAAATGAATTAATACCAAAACACATAACAACAGAAGATATGATAGCATCTATAAGTTATTTATTAAATCTATCACATGGATTAGGAACACCAGATGATATTGACCATTTATCAAATCGTAGAATACGTTGTGTTGGAGAATTATTACAAAATCAATTTAGAATTGGTTTAACAAGATTAGAAAGAGTAGTTCGTGAAAGAATGACAATTCAAGACTTAGATGTAGTAACACCACAGACTTTAATAAACACAAAGCCAATAACATCAGCAATTCGTGAATTCTTTGGAAGCTCTCAATTATCACAATTTATGGATCAAACAAATCCACTTTCAGAATTAACACATAAAAGAAGAATATCAGCATTAGGACCAGGAGGTTTAACAAGAGAAAGAGCAGGATTTGAAGTACGTGATGTTCATTATACACATTATGGTAGACTATGCCCTATAGAATCTCCAGAAGGTCCAAATATAGGATTAATTTCAGCACTTTCATCATTTGCAAATATAAATGAATATGGATTTATAGAAACACCATATAGAAAAGTAGATCCAAAGACTCATAAATTAACAGATATAGTTGAATATATGAGTGCAGATGTAGAAGATAATTATATAATTGCTCAAGCATCTGAACCAGTAGATGAAAAAGGTAAATTTATAAATAAAAGAATTAGAGTTAGATTTAAAAATGAAGTAATTGAAGTTGATAGAGATAATGTACAATATGTAGATGTATCTCCAAAACAATTAGTTTCTATTGCAGCAGCTATGATTCCATTTTTGGAACATGATGATGCAAAAAGAGCTTTAATGGGTGCTAACATGCAACGTCAGGCAGTTCCGCTTATGATTACAGAAAGCCCAATAGTAGGAACAGGAATTGAATATAGAGCAGCAAAAGATTCAGGAATCTTAGTATTAGCACAAGATGATGGAATAGTACAAAAGGTAACAGGAGATAACATCACTGTAAAATATAAAAATGGAGAAACCGTTACACATAAACTTCGTAAATTTAAAAGAACAAATGGTGGAACATGCATAAACCAAAAACCAATTGTAAAAGTTGGAGAAAAAGTAAAAAAAGGTGATTGCATAGCAGATGGACCATCAACCTCAAATGGAGAAATGGCACTTGGTAAAAATGTATTGGTAGCTTTTTCAACATGGGAAGGATATAACTATGAAGATGCTATTCTAATTAATGAAAGATTAGTAAAAGAGGATGTATTTACATCAATTCACATTGAAGAATATGATTGTGAATGTCGTGATACAAAGCTAGGTGCAGAAGAAATCACTCGTGATATACCAAATATTGGGGATGATTCTTTAAAAGACTTAGATGAAAATGGAATTATAAGAATTGGTGCAGAGGTAAGACCGGGAGATATTCTAGTTGGTAAGGTTACACCAAAAGGAGAAACTGAACTAACTGCAGAAGAG
>CANPZA010000113.1 GCA_947588915.1 uncultured Clostridia bacterium | reverse complement strand
ATATTTAATAGATAAAGGACAAAGAGATTATAATACACAAATAATAGGAGCAAGAAATGAAGGAAGGCAAGAAGGAATAAAAGAAGGAAAACAAGAAGGGATAAAAGAAGGAAGAAAAAAGGGAATAGAAGAGTTAGCAAAGGAATTGTTAAAATTAGGAGTATCAAGCAAAATAATAGAAAAAGCAATAAATAAAAGATGAATAAAATAAAGTAAATACAAGTAAAATAAAAAAATATATAAATGATTTATTATATGTTAAAATAACTTTATTCCAGAAATTTGAAAAAATATTTGCATTTTAGAAAAATATATGTTACAATATGCAAGTAAATAAAAGCGTAAAACCATAGGGAGGAATATAAATGGAAATAGCAAAAGGAATACTAATCGTAATCTACTTTATAGTGGCTGTTATTTTAATAATATTAGCATTAATACAGTCAAAAGAAGATGCTGGATTATCTTCAACTATAACAGGTTCATCAACAGATAACTTCTTTGAGAAAAATAAAGGAAGAACAAAAGAAGGAAAACAAAAAAGATGGACAATAATACTTGCAATAATATTTGCAATATTAACAATAGCATTAGGTATATTATATATGGCTTAGGAAATAATAATATAAGGGGGCAGTTTTTATGTGAAATCTGCGCCTTTTTTCAACTAAAATATTTGATTTCGAAAGGATGATTTATTAAATAATGGAAGAACAAGAACTGAAAATTTTAGAACTTATGAAAAATGAAGAATATACACCTATGAAAGCAAAAGAAATCGCAATGATAATGAGAGTACCAAAAAATGAATATGGAGATTTTTTAGAAGTACTTGGTAAATTAGAAATAAATTTTAAAATACAAAAAAATAGAAAAGGTAGATATAGATTAGTAGATAAAGTATATTATGATGGTATATATAGAAAAAATCAAAAAGGGTTCGGATTTGTTAGATTAGAAAATCAACCAGATGAAATATATATATCAAAAGAAAATTCTTTAAATGCACTAAATGGAGATAGAGTGCTAATAGAAATATTAGAAGATGCAAATAAAGTAAAAAATGCAGAAGCAAAAGTAGTCAAAATACTAAAACATGAAAAAGATACTATAGTAGGTATTTTTCAAAATAATAAAAGTTTTGGGTTTGTTGTACCAGATGATAGAAATTTTGGGACAGATATTTTTATATCTAAAAAGAATATGGGAAAAGCCAGAAACAATCATAAAGTGTTGGTAAAAATTATAAAATATCCACAAAATGGGAAAAAAGCAGAAGGAAAAGTAATAGAAGTATTAGGAAATGTAAATGAAGCTGGTGTAGATATGTTATCACTTATAAAAGAATACAACTTACCTTCAACATTTCCAGAAATGGTTGTACAAGAAGCTAAAAGAATAGACAATAAAGTCGATAAAAAGGATATTCCAAATAGACAAGACTTTAGAGAAAAAGAAATATTTACAATTGATGGAGAAGATGCAAAAGATTTAGATGATGCAGTAAGGGTAGAAAAATTAGAAAATGGAAATTATAAATTAGAAGTTCACATAGCAGATGTAAGCTATTATGTAAGACAAGATAGCATATTAGATAAAGAGGCTTTAGTAAGAGGAACCAGTATATATATGTTGGGTAGAGTAATTCCAATGTTACCAAGAGAACTATCAAATGGAATTTGTAGTTTAAATGCAGGGGAAGATAGATTTACTTTATCATGCATAATGGAAATTAATAAACAAGGAAATGTGGTATCATCTGAAATAGTAAAAGGGATCATAAATGTAACTGAAAGAATGAGTTATAATGATGTGCAAGCAATTTTAGATGATTCTAATAAACAAATCACTAAAAGATATAAAAAATATATCAAACAGTTCAAATTAATGGAAGAATTAGCTCATATCTTAAAAGATAAAAGAATTGAACAAGGATATCTTAATTTAGATATTCCAGAAAGTAAAATTGATTTAGATATTGATGGAAAAGTAACAAATGTATCAAAATATGAAACTAAATTTGCACATGAAATAATAGAGCAATTCATGCTTACAGCAAATGAAGTTATTGCTGAAAGATTTTTTTGGTTAGAAGCACCATTTATTTATCGTGTACATGAAACACCAGATATAGAAAAAATACAAGAATTAAATAAGTTTTTATTTAATTTTGGATTAAAGATAAAAGCAAGTAATGATAACATATATTCAAAAGAATTTGCAAAAATAATCGAAGAAGTAAAAGGAAAAGATGAAGAAAAGGTAGTATCAAATTTAGTTTTAAGAACATTAAAACTTGCAAAATATGAATCAGAAAATAAAGGGCATTTTGGAATTGCTAGTAAATATTATTGCCATTTTACATCACCAATTAGAAGATATCCAGATTTATTTATCCATAGGATAATATCAGAGTATATAGAAAAAAATTATAATGTTAAAGATAAATGGAAGGAAGAATATAAAATATTAGCAGATGAAAGGGCGAGACAATCTTCAGAAAGAGAAAAAATTGCAACTAAAGTAGAAAGAGAAGCACAAGATATAAAGAAAGCAGAATATATGGAAAGTAGAATAGGGGAGGAATACGAAGGAATAATATCTTCTATAACGTCTTTTGGAATGTTTGTAGAACTCCCAAATACAATAGAAGGGTTAATAAGATTTGAAGATTTAGGAGATGAATATTTTATATATGATGAAGACAAAAAAAGATTAATTGGAGAAAGAACAAACACTATATATAAAATAGGTGACAAAGTAAAAATAAAAGTTAAAAATGCAAGCAAATTATTAAGGCAAATTGATTTTGTATTAATTAAATAAAATATGAAAAGGCAACTGTTTAATAGCAGTTGCCTTTTTCAATTTAACCAAACCATAATATTAGAAAAAATAACAACTAATACAGAAAAAGTAATAATTATAATACCTCCAGACTTATTTTTTAGAGTATTTATCTCATATAAACTATAGCCAATTACTTTAAGCAAAATATAAATACTAATAATAAAAAATAAAATATGATAAACAAAAGTAGGCAAAATAGATTCCTCCTCTCGGGAAAAAGGGACGTTCTTAAAATCCCTTTTTTATTTTTATATATAATTGTGTTTAGGAAAAAGGGATTTTAAGAACGTCCCTTTTTCCCTAAGTGTTGGTTATTAGCATACCGGATTTTACAATGGTGTTTGCTTTTACTTCAAAAAATGCATTTTGATAATTTTTGTGCCAATTATAATTATCAAAATCTTGTGTTGTAAAGAAATTTTTGATAGCATGTGTTCCAATACCAGTAATATCTGATTTTAGTTCTTTAGAAGTCTTATATAAGAAATTTGTAAATAAAGTTTCTAAATATTGATTACAGCTGTTTGATATGCTATCTAATATATCTTTTTTTAAGTATTCTGAATTATCAGACATAGAGTATATTTGACCTGAAAATTCAAGATTAATCTTTATAAAAGGAGATGAATTAGAAGTATTTATCTTAGCATCAGGAGAATGAGTAGGTGTTAAATAAATATCTAAATAACGACCAGAGTTTATAGGGTCAGGAATTGAAATTAAAAAGCGATTTATATTTTCCCTAAGAGTTAAGAATGCAATACTTTCCAAAGAAGTTAATTCTCCGAACTAATTTGTCATAACTAAAAGCAGCAATTCCGATGTTTTCTGTACCATTTTCACCTACAATAGGAGCATTATTGGATTTTATATTTGTACTTTCATTATAATCTATATTAGATTGATCATCCAAAGTATCTAAAGTAAGGCCACCCAAAATAGCAATAGGTTGATAAGTTTTACAAATTAGGTTATTAAAAAAGTTACCAATTGTAGCATCTGCAGTAAAGCCAGTGTAGGTACTTGAATTAGTAAATATTTCATAATATTTAGAAATTAAGTTTTCAAGTTCAGGAGAGGTATCTTCTATATAATTTTTAGCAGCACATTTACTTACCACTATATTTGCAGATGGTCGTACTTGAGTATCATTTATTAAGGTATATACTTCTTCTGAAATCCCCTCCAAAGCAAGTTCCTCTGAGAAGACAATTACTTTACAATGCGACATATTAAGTTGTTTTCCCATATATCCATTCAATAAATTAATAGCTGAACTGATAGAAGAGGCTTTTACAGAATTAATTACAGAAGGAGCTTTTTCTGAAGTACCAGACTCAGTAGCTTGAGTCGTAGTTGAAAATTGAAAAGTTACTTGTAAATTATTTTCATCTGCTTTATCAATGCCAATTGCCAAAATATAAGCTAGGTTATCTAAGCT
>CANPZA010000112.1 GCA_947588915.1 uncultured Clostridia bacterium | reverse complement strand
AGTAATCATTAATAAATTTTTATGAATATATATACAGATTTTGATTTTTTTGCTATAATTATTTTGGTAATTAATTTAGGGAGGAAAATATGGAATTAGTAAATGCAAAATGTCCTAATTGTAAAGCTGAAATACAAGTCAATAAAGATTTAGAAAAAACTATTTGCCAATATTGTGGTGAAACTGTTTCTATTAAAGAAGCGCTTGAATTAGCAGATGTAAAAGAAACAGGAATTAAAGTAGATGGAGTAAAATCTGATTCTAAAAAATTTGAAGAAGTAGAAAAATATTTTAAATTAAAAGAATATGCAAATGCTAAAAAAACATTAGACAAAATTATTGCTAATGATGAATTTAATATAGAAGCGAATTGTAAATGGATTTACTCGGTTATTATGTTTTATAATATGAACGAAACAACTTTTGGTGATTATGATATAGCAGGAGAAAATACGGACAAATGGAGATATATATTAAAAATATATGACAAGTATAAGAGATTAACTGTTATAGATGAAAAAAATGAAAGAGAACAATATATAAAAGAGTTTTCAAATACATTAGAAGCTTTAAATAAATATGTTAGTAATTTTAAAAGTACAGAAGATGTAAGAAAACAATTATCTGAAAAATTAGCAAAAGCATCACACCAATATTGTAAAACTGACAGGTTATTATTTGGTGAAAATTATAGCGATTCTACGGAATATAGAGTTACGAAAGTGTTAAATATTATTAGTAAAAATTTTGGAATTAATAAAATAGAAGAATGGTTTTGGTATAATGTACCAGGAGCTAGAAAAAATCGCTATCTTATACCTTATTTTAAATTTGAAATATGTAATTATGGTTTCTTTTTAAGATATTTTAAACCTGAAAAAGATAGATTTGGTTATACATTAGAAATAAATGATTATAGAAATCCTAGTGAATATTGGAAATACTTTAAATGGGGTAAAGAAATAAAAAATATACAGGACATAGAGCGTATTGTTAATTCCTGTGAATCTGAATTAACCAAAAAAGGTTTATTTAAGTTATTTTAAAAAAATATTATATAATAGTTATAAAAAGGGGGGAAAAAATGAAAAAGAAAATTTTAAGTTTAGGAATTGTATCAATCTTAATTGCAATGTTACTTATTCTAACAGGATGTGGTAATGATAATAATAGTAATAATAATGAACAAGATAGTAGCAATATAGAGGAAAATAATGTTGAAGAAGTTTCACAACAAGAAACCGTTGATGGAACATATACATATACTTATTCAAATGTAGGTCAAGAAGTAGATGGTACAAAAGAAACTATTACATTGCAAAATGGTAAAATAACATTTAAAAGAGATTATTATGATGTGACAAAAATAGGAACATATACTGTAGAAGATAATGTTGTTGTTGCAACTTATACAGAAAGCTCATCATTTAGTGAGGGCGAAGATAAAATGATTACTGAAAAAATATCTGAAGAAGAAAAATATAGTATTGTAGATAATGGCTTGCAGTATAGTGATACATATAATAATAGATTATATGTAAAGAGTAGTGTTGAAAATAATAACATAGAAACATCATCAAACAGCAATGCAACAACATTTACTGAAAAAAAGAATATAGTTGAAGTAGCTCAAGTTGGGGACTATGTAAACTATTTAGGTAGTAGTACAGATTGGAGAATATTAAATATAGGTGATACTGCTATAACTCTAATATCAGCTAAAGGAGTAAAAAAATACTCAGCAGATACAGGAGGAGGAATGTATAATTTGTCATTAAAAAATGCTAATGAATATTACACAGAGTTTACTAAATCAGCAACAGAAATACCACCTTATGCAGTAATAAGTGCTTGTTATGAAAAATATACACGGTAAAAAAATGGATATTAATTCAAAACTAGAGGGAGATTTATATGTAATAGGGCAAGATTATTTTATACCATCAGCAGATAGTAAGGGTATTGATTCGCCTAATATATGGGTTTCTGAAGGCGGAACAGTACAAAGGACATTTTACTCAATGGAAGGATATTCAAGACCGATTATTTATTTAAAAGAAAATGTATTTACATCTGGAAAAGATAGTAGCGGTGCATGGATTTTAACAAATTAAAAATGGAAAGGATCATACTTATCATAGAACAAAAATGTAGGAGGATAAATTTATGATTAAGACATTAAAAACTTATAAAAATACCATTCTAGTATGCATATTAGGAATAATTGGCTCATTATCACAAATATTAGTAGCTTATTTATTAACAAATAAGGGAGAAAAATCAGTTGGATTTTTTGAACCACTACTATTCATAATTGCTTACTACATAATATTTAGAGTAGCTTTAGTAATAATACATTCCATTTTATGCTTATTAAAAATCACAAAATATGAACCCGAAAGTTGTTCATATGCAAAAGATGAATTTGACAAAAAGTTTAGAGAAAAAATGAATATTAGTTATCAAAAGGAAATGGATAGATATATAGCAAGTATATGTTATTTTGTTGTAGTAACATTATATTGGTTCATAGGTTCGTTAGTTTCTGGAGAAGGATTTTTTGCAGCATTGTTTATAACTTTTATATGGGGGATTCTTCCTATGTGTGTTGTTGTTCCACTTGCACCAATAGAATATACTGGCTCAGACAATAGTGATGGCATAAGAGAAGGTATTGCTAAAACAAAAGCAAATATTCAAAGAAAAATATATGCAACAACATGGAGTTTTGGGAAAAATTATAGTGAAACAACATTTAGAGATGAAGATGGAAAAAAAGTTGGAACATCTAGTACGCTAAAATGGACTGATGGATATAGTGAAACAACTATAAAAGATAAAGATGGTAATAAGACTGGTTCTATTGATCATTTTAAGTTTTAAATAATTAAATTTCAAGGAGATGAAAAATGAAAAAGAAAATTTTAGGTTTAAGTATTATTGTAATTCTCATAATGATGTTAGTTTTATTAACTGGATGTGGCAATAAAGAAAACGAAAATAAACAAGATAATATTGAACAACAAAATCAAATTTCACAAGAAGAAGGATTAGAAATTGTCACTAATTTAATTAGACCAACATATTTATCTGCTAATATAGAAGAAACAGATGTAGATATAACAACTGAAAATATCAATAATGAATCATATTTGAATTATTATATATTTAGAGTAACAATAGGAGAGGACTTTTATACATTAGTAGTAAATAAGAATACATCAAAAATATATTTATTTGATGAAAATAATCAAAATAATTTACAAGAAGTAACACAAGATAATATGACTCAATACATAAAAATAACAAAATATACAGGCAATGGATATACAATTTCAATTAAAGATATTAGCAATTGTCATTTAAGTATAGATACAAGAGCAGGTGCAGATGATGGGGAATATGTAGATGAAGATGGTACATATATTATAGAAAATAGTAAAATTACAGTTACATTAAGTAATTCAAAAAAATATGAATTTAATATAGTAGATTTAAACAAAATTACTATCATAGAGCAAGAGAAAACAAGCTCTGAATTTGAGGTTGGTATATATAAAGCAAAAGAAACAGATGGGCAATATGTTATTGAAATCAAAGAAAATAACAAATGCCATTTTCAAGCACAAAGTCCTTTTTTAAACATAAATTCAGATGGAACATATACATTAGACAATAATACAATAACATTTAAATTAAACTCTGGAAAAACAATTAGTGGTAGTATAAAAAACAATAATCAAATATACTGGAACGATGAAAGTATGACATTTTTCAAAAATTAGAAGGGAGAATATGTAATTATGAAAAAGAAAGTTTTAAGTTTAGGAATTGTAGCAATTTTAGTTACAATGTTAGTATTATTAACTGGATGTGGAAATAGCGAAAATAGTAATAAAAACAGCGAGGAAAATAATGAACAAGTAAATGCAACAAGTAGTGATAACAATAGTGAATCTGAAAAAGGTTTAAAAGTTGGAGATTATACAATAAAATATGGTTATTATAAGGATAATAATGTTACTGTAATAAAAATAAACGAAGATGGAACACTAACTCGTGGTGGAGCTGAATATACATACACAGTAGAAAATGACCAAATAATAACTTCGTTAAAAGGGTTTACTTATAGAGTAACAAGTGATACAACATTAGTAGAAGTATTAAATGGTAAAGATCAAACAACTTTAAATTACTATCAAGACTAAAAATAAAGGAGAAATAGAATATGAAAAAGAAAATTTTAAGTTTGGGAATTGTAGCAGTTTTAATGATAATGCTAATTTTATTAACGGGATG
>CANPZA010000111.1 GCA_947588915.1 uncultured Clostridia bacterium | reverse complement strand
ATACATCTCTAAGAGTACCACATGGAGAAGAAGGTACAATTGTAGATGTAAAAGTATTTACAAGGGATAATTCAGATGAATTAGGACCTGGTGTTAACCAAATTATTAGATGTTATATAGCAACAAAAAGAAAAATTTCTGTGGGTGATAAAATGGCAGGACGTCATGGTAATAAAGGTGTTATTTCAAGGGTATTACCTGAAGAAGATATGCCATTTATGCCAGATGGTACACCAATTGATATCTTATTAAACCCACTAGGTGTTCCATCTCGTATGAATTTAGGTCAAGTATTAGAAGTTCATTTAGGTGGAGCTGCAAAAGCTTTAGGTTGGAAGATATCTACACCGGTATTTGATGGGGCAACAGAGAAAGATGTAAGAGAGTTACTTGCAAAAGCAGGAATGAATGAAGATGGAAAAACAATTCTATATGATGGTAGAACTGGTGATCCATTTGATAAACCAATTACAGTTGGTGTAATGTATATGTTAAAACTACATCACTTAGTAGATGATAAAATACATGCTCGTTCAACAGGACCATACTCATTAGTTACACAACAACCTTTAGGAGGTAAAGCACAATTTGGTGGACAACGTTTTGGAGAAATGGAAGTTTGGGCATTAGAAGCATATGGTGCAGCATACACATTACAAGAAATGTTAACTGTAAAATCAGATGACATAGTAGGAAGAGTAAAAACTTATGAAGCAATAGTAAAAGGAGAAAATGTTCCAGAACCTGGAGTTCCAGAAAGTTTCAAAGTTTTAGTTAAAGAATTACAATCTCTAGGATTAGATGTTCGTTTATACTCTCAAGATGATCAAGAACTTGAATTAAAAGAAAATATTGAAGAAGGAATTGAATATGACCCTGAGAGAGAAAAGAAATTATTATCAGAAGAAGAAGTAATAAATGAAGATGAGTTAGAAGATGGATATAGTAGTGAAGAACTAGAAGATGATATGCTATTAGAAGAAACAGATGATTTAGATGATGAAGATGATGAACTGTTTGAGGAACTAGATGATGAAGGTGATGAACTATTATATGACAATGATTTAGCAAATGATAACTTAGATAATGATAATGATATTATAGAATAATTTAATAAATTTCAAAAAGGATAGAGGCGACAAAGAAAAATGCAAGAGCAGGGGACAGACCTCTTAATCCTGTTTTGAAATTACCCAAAATAAAAATTACAAGGGGGAAAATCTTAAGTGGATGAATTAGATATTTTTAATAAACTAAAAATAGGTGTGGCATCTGATGAAAAAATTAGAGAATGGTCAAAAGGAGAAGTAAAAAAACCAGAAACTATAAATTATAGGACATTAAAACCAGAAAAAGATGGTTTGTTTTGTGAAAGAATATTTGGACCAACAAAAGACTGGGAATGCCACTGTGGAAAATATAAAAGAGTAAGATATAAGGGAATAGTATGTGATAGATGTGGTGTTGAGGTAACAAAGTCAAAAGTTAGGCGTGAAAGGATGGGACACATTGAACTTGCAGCGCCAGTAGCACATATTTGGTATTTTAAAGGAATACCAAGTAGAATAGCATCTATATTAGATATATCACCAAGAAATCTAGAAAAAATTATATATTTTGCTTCATATGTCGTAGTAGATAAGGGAGAAACATCTTTAGAAAAATGTCAAGTATTAAATGAGAAAGAATATCATGAAGCAGAAGAAAGATTTGGAAAAGGTTCTTTTAAAGCCAAGATGGGGGCAGAAGCTTTAAGAGAATTATTAGAAAAAGTTGACTTAGATATATTATCTAGTGAAATTAGAAAAGAGTTAGAAACAGCTAGTGAACAAAAAAAGGTGAAATTGGTAAAAAGATTAGATACAGTAGAAGCATTTAGAATTTCTGGAAATAGACCAGAATGGATGATTATGCAAGTAATACCAGTAATTCCACCAGAGTTAAGACCAATGGTACAATTAGATGGTGGTAGATTTGCAACATCAGATTTAAATGATTTATATAGAAGAGTTATAAATAGAAACAATAGATTAAAAAGATTACTAGAATTAGGAGCACCAGAAATCATTGTAAGAAATGAAAAAAGAATGCTTCAAGAATCAGTAGATGCATTAATTGATAATGGTAGAAGGGGTAGACCAGTAACAGGAGCAGGAAATAGACCATTAAAATCATTATCAGATATGTTAAAAGGAAAACAAGGACGTTTCCGCCAAAATCTACTTGGAAAACGTGTTGATTATTCTGGACGTTCAGTTATCGTTGTTGGACCTGAACTAAAAATATATCAATGTGGACTTCCAAAAGAAATGGCAGTTGAATTATTTAAGCCATTTGTTATGAGAGAGTTAGTAGGAAGAGGAATTGCACAAAATATTAAAAATGCAAAAAGAATGGTAGAAAGATTAAGACCAGAAGTATGGGGAATCTTAGAAGATGTTATAAAAGATCATCCAGTTATGCTAAATCGTGCTCCTACATTACACAGATTAGGAATCCAAAGTTTCGAACCAGTACTTGTAGAAGGAAGAGCAATAAAACTTCATCCATTAGTTTGTGAAGCATTTAATGCTGACTTTGATGGTGACCAAATGGCAGTACATTTACCATTGTCACCAGAAGCACAAGCAGAATCAAGATATTTAATGTTATCTACAAACAACTTATTAAAACCACAAGATGGAAAACCAGTTGCTGTTCCAAGACTAGATATGATTTTAGGTAGTTATTACCTAACAATGGTTTTGGATGGTGAAAAAGGAGAAGGAAAATACTTCAAAGATCCAGAAGAAGCAATTATAGCATTTGAAAATAAAGATGTAGATATACATGCTAAAATTAATGTAAGAATAACTAAAGAAATTAATGGAGAATTGAAGAGTAAAAAGATTGAAACAAGTGTAGGTAGGATAATATTCAACAAAGGAATACCACAAGATTTAGGATTTATTGATAGAAAAAAAGATCCTTTCCAATATGAAATCGATTTCCCAGTTATGAAAAAATCAATGGGAAATATAATTGAAAAAGTTATTAGAAAACATGGATTATCTGAATCAGCACAGGTAATTGATTACATTAAAGCTTTAGGATTTAAATATTCAACTTTAGCAGGAATAACATTTTCAATGGATGATGTTCAAGTACCAGAAGCTAAAAAGAAATTATTGGAAGAAGCAGATAAAAAAGTTGAGACAATTCGTAAGCAATATGCAAGAGGTCTAATTACTGATGATGAAAGATATAATGCAGTAATTAATATTTGGGAAGATACAACAAAGCAAGTAAGCAATGCAATGGAAGAGAATTTCGATGAGTTGAATCCAATATATATGATGGTTAAATCAGGAGCTCGTGGTAATATTAACCAATTAAGACAAATTGCAGGTATACGTGGACTTATGGCAAGTACAACGGGTAAAGCAGTTGAAATACCAATTAAATCATCATTTGCAGAAGGCTTAGATGCTCTAGAATACTTCATTTCAGCTCATGGTGCTCGTAAAGGTCTTTCAGATACAGCTTTAAGAACAGCGGATTCAGGATATTTAACAAGAAGATTAGTAGATGTATCACAAGATATTATCGTAAGAGAAAAAGATTGTGAAACAGATGAGGGAATTACAGTTTATGATATTAAAGATGGAAATCAGATAATTGAAAAAATGCAAGAAAGATTATTAGGAAGATTCCCATTAGAAGATGTTATAAATCCAAAAACAAATAAATTAATTGTTGATAAAAATACTATGATAACAGAAAGTATAGCAGAAGAAATTGTGAATGCAGGAATTGAAAAACTAAAAGTAAGATCAGTTTTAGGATGCCGTTCAAAACATGGTGTATGTCAAAAATGTTATGGAATGGGATTAGCTCGTAGAGATTTAGTATCAATCCGGTGAAGCGGTTGGTATAATTGCTGCTCAATCTATAGGAGAGCCTGGAACACAGCTTACAATGAGAACGATTCACTCTGGTGGTGTTGCAGGTGTTGCTGATATTACACAAGGTCTTCCTAGAGTTGAAGAATTATTTGAAGCTAGAAAACCAAAGGGATTAGCAATAATCACAGAAATAGATGGTAAAGTAAAAATTAAAGAAACTAAGAAGAAAAAGGAAGTTATTGTAACATCAAAAGATAATTCTAAAACTTATACAATACCATTTGGATCAAAAATGAAAGTAAAAGATGGTGATATGGTAGAGGCAGGAGAACCTTTAATTGAAGGATCTATTAATCCAAGTGAAATCTTAGAAATCAAAGGACCAGAGGGTGTTTATGAATACTTGATTTCAGAAGTACAAAAAGTATATAGAAATCAAGGTGTTGATATAAATGACAAACATATAGAAGTAATTGGTAGACAAATGCTTAAAAAAGTTAGAGTTGAAGATAATAATGATACTAATATGTT
>CANPZA010000110.1 GCA_947588915.1 uncultured Clostridia bacterium | reverse complement strand
ACTTGGAAAAAACTTGCTAAACAGATTATTACTAATGAAAATTCCATCGTAATAGATATAGATGGAAATGAAATTGCAAAATTAGGAAGTGAAAAAAACAAGCAATATGTATCTTCAAAAGGTATTCCAAATGATTTAAAAAATGCTTATGTTTCAATTGAAGATGAACGTTTTTATTCTCATAAAGGAATAGACATAAAAAGAACTGCTTCTGCCATTTTTTCATATATATTTCATTTTGGAAAATCATCATATGGTGGAAGTACAATAACTCAGCAATTAGTTAAGAACTTAACAGGAGATTCAACTGATAGTATTATAAGGAAAATAAAAGAATGGTGGAAAGCATTTCAAATAGAAACATGCTTATCAAAAGATGAAATATTAGAAGCATATCTAAATGTTATATATGTTGGTCCAAATATGTATGGGGTAGAAATAGGTAGTAAATATTATTTTAATAAATCAGTAGAAGATTTAAGTTTAGAAGAATGTGCATTTTTAGCAGGTATTAATAATTCACCAAATTCTTATAATCCATTTGAATCAAAAACTAATTTAGAAAAAATTAATAATAGAACTAAGACCGTTCTTGGTAAAATGAAAGACTTAGGATATATAGATGAAAATAGTTATAATTTAGCAGTAGAAAATGTAGATAAGGGGCTAAAATTTAACAAAGGTCAAATAAATTCTGAAAGTGGAGTATATTCATATCATACAGATGCTTTAATATCAGAAATTATAGATGATATTGCAAAAAAATATAATATATCAAAAACTTTTGCAACTAATTATATTAATATGGCAGGTTTAACTATATATAGTACTCAAGATAGTAAGATTCAAGATAAAACTGAAAATGAATTTGAAAAGAGTAAATATAGTATACCTTCTAAAAATGGCAAAGATTCATCACAAGCTGCTATGGTTATCATAGATCATAAAACTGGTTATGTAGTTGCTTGTACAGGTGGCTTAGGTAAAAAAACAGAGGTAAGGTCATTAAATAGAGCAACACAATGTATTAGACAAACAGGCTCATCTATAAAACCGTTATCTGTTTTATTACCAGCACTAGATAAAAAAATAATAACTGCATCTTCAATTTGTAATGATTCTGAACGAGATTTTGCAGATGGATATCACCCAACAGATTTGAGCAAACCTTTAGGAGAAATCACGGTGAGAAGAGCTGTAGAATCATCTCAAAATATACCATTTGTAGAAATAATGGAAAAAGTAAAACCTAATAAATCTGTAAAATATTTAAAAAATATGGGAATTAGCACTATCACAAAGGAAGATGAAACTTTAGTATTATCATTAGGAGGATTGCAAAAAGGTATAAGCCCTTTAGAAATGGCAGGTGCATATGCCACAATTGCAAATGATGGTGAATATATCGAACCTACTTTTTACTCTAAGATTGATGATAAGTCTGGAAAAGTGATAATTAAAACTAAACAAAAAAAGAAAAAAGTCATATCTAAAGAGGTAGCATATATATTAAAAGAAATATTAAAACAACCTGTTGAAGGTACATATGGTACAGCAACTTATTGTAAGATTTCTGGTGTAGATGTTGCAGCAAAAACAGGTACAACTGATTATGATTATGATAGATGGCTTTGTGGTTTCACACCATATTATACTGCTGTTACTTGGTATGGATATGATGAAAATGAAACAATTTATTATAATAGAAAAAATCCAGCAGGACTATTATGGGCAAATGTGATGTCTAGGGTACATACTGGTTTAAATGGTGCAAGATTTGAAAAACCTTCTTCTGTGCAAATAGCTACAATATGTGCAACAACAGGTAAAAGAGCAACTACAGGATGTACTAATACATATATGGAATATTTTTTATCAAATACAGTTCCTGGATTATGTACAAAACATTCTGGTTCTGAATTAAAAACAAATACTAATACAAACAATCAAAATACAACACCAGAAATTGTTAAAGGAATTACACAAGATATTGATGAAATTGATCCTCAAGAAGATTTAAATGTAAAAAACACTGTAACTAATAATAATACAAAACCTCAATCATCAAATACTACAAACAATAACACTTCTAATTCATTTACAAATAATACATCTAGTAATATGACTTCTACAAATACCAATACAAATACAAATTCAAATACCAATTCGACAAATACAGTAAACTCAACTACAAAAAATACTACTAATAATATAAATGCAACAGCTGATTAAATGATTTAAATAATAAAAAGCAAGGGGAGCATTGTTAAAATGAATAATGAAACTATTAGTCAAATTAACACAATAATAGATGAAAAAGAAATAGATGATAGAGTAAAGCCACTGGTAAAACTATATTTTTTAGGGAAGGCAAACAAGTTAACTATAGAACAAATAAAATCACAAATAGACATTTTGTGTTCTAGAATTCCTAATATAGAATTTACATCTAATAACATTGTAGCAGGATATTCAAATAAATCAGGAGTATTAACTATTAATAAACAATTATTTTTAGAGAAAAAATCTGATGAAATAATATTACCTGTATTTATGAAATTTGAAAGTGCTTTAAATCAAAATAATAGAAGAAATTATTCAAATTATATTGAAGATTTTATAAGAGCTGGCCGAATATCAAAAGCAATTTCTGCTCCAATATCAGATAGGTTATATAAACTTTATGAAATGGCTGAATATATTTATGGAGATATTGAATATAAAGTAGATGAACTTATTAATGATGGCGCATGGAAAATTACATGTTCAGAGTATAATGAAGCTTTAAATAAAATGATTATTACTGGAAAAGACAATCCAGATGAATTATTTAATGCAGCGGGTTTATTTCATTATGAAATACTTACTGAAGAAGCTCTAAAAAATCCCCTTTTCAAAGGACCATATCAAAATGAAAAATATCAAAAAAAGGCAGCTTTAATAATAAGTTGTATAGATAATAATTTTAATAACCAGAGGAATAATTTAGAAAAAGAAGATTTCATAAATAATATAAAGTTATTTACAGGATGTACAGATGAAATGATAGAAGAACAAAAAATAACAACATATGCTGGAAATCCAAAAATTAGTGCTTTTATGGAATCAACTATTAAAGCTAATCCACAAAAAATATCTGAAGAATATATAGTATCCAAAGTTCAAAATGTCTTAGATAAGAAAACTAATTGGGATAGTAGAATAAAACATCTAGTTATACCATTTTTTATAAGAAGTCAAAAAATATATAATTGGGATATAGATGAATTTCAAGAAAGGTTAAATGAATTAGACTTAAAAATAGATAAAATTTCATTTAATGATTTTGGAAACATCACTACTGCAGGGAATACAGCAATTGATGAAATAAGATTAAATTCAAGAATCTTTTTAGATAAAAAACGGAAAAATTATATATCCAGTTATTGATACACTTTTTCATGAATTGGGACATATTACTGATGAAAATATTAGAGAAGGGATAATACTAAAAGAAAAACTACAAGATGCAGCAATTAATGAACGGCCGTTTTTATGAGTGGACAAATTCAGTATTTAATACATTAGTAGATGGAAAGAATTTTTACAAAAAAAATGATGGTATGCAATTAGCTCTATCAGGTTATGAAGCATTAGCTCCACTTGGCAGTATGTTAGCTTCTGCTTTAGGTGTTTCAGAAATTGAATTTGTAAAAATAAAAGATAAAGGAAAAGAGTATGGGACAAGTACATTGAAAGAAATGTTCAAAGATTCAGATAATGCATCTGAAGTATTAAATAAAGTTAAGGAAATTTTTGATGAGTATGAATTGGATGCAGATCATGCCTTAAATAAAAAACAAATAAATCAGAATTTACTTAATGAAATGTATGCAGAATGTTTAGAAATAATGAAGAAAAGAATTAAGATGGAGTTACAATGTGATAATATTACTGATATTGAAGAATATAAAAAACATCAAATGTTTTTCTTAAAGAAAATGAATTTTAATTATAAAAATGCAAGCAAAAAAGATGGTTTACGATTTTCTAAAACTTCAATGGTTCATGATATTGGATTTTGTACAGATAAATTACCTAAAAAGGATTTTATAAAAATAGGAAAGGAATATACTGAAATGGCAGATTACGGCTTTGATAATGCAGACTTAGAAAAATATAATAGAGCATTAACAAAAAAATATAATGACAAAAATTCATTTTTAAAATTTATAAAAGTACCACATGTTAAATTTTCAAAAGCTAAGGAAGTGCCTGAAATTACAAATGATACAACAGAAAAATCAAATGAAATTGATGATGATAAATTATTATAATATAAATATAGTAAATTAATTGAAGTATTTAATATAAAATTTAGGCAACACAATTCGCAAAATTTATATAGTCATTATATAAAAAATACATTATGAACTATATGTTTATTATTTGAGGAGTAAATATGAGTAACTTATTTTTGATTTTAGG
>CANPZA010000109.1 GCA_947588915.1 uncultured Clostridia bacterium | reverse complement strand
AAGTTTATGAAGGTATGATAGTTGGATTAAATTCAAGGGGAGAAGATTTAGCAATAAATGTATGTAAAGAAAAACATTTAACAAATACTAGAGCTTCAGGATCAGATGAAGCACTTCGTTTAGTACCACCTATTCAAATGTCATTAGAAAAGGCAATTGAATTTATACAAGATGATGAATTAGTCGAAGTAACACCAAAATCAATTCGTTTAAGAAAGAAAATATTAAATACAAAAGAAAGAGAAAGAGCATCAAGAAGATAGAAAGGATATAAGTGAAAAAATTAAAAGAGATGGGTATATAGGATCTGTAGATAGATTAACTACTGAATTTATTGCTAAAAATACAGTAAAACCTATGAAAGTAGATGTGGCAAATAGAATGAAAGTATAACAAAAAATACTTAAATATATGGATATGGGCTTGACAAATGAAGAAGCAGTAGATATGGTAATGAAAAATGAAAAGATTATAGAACAATTTAGCTATTTAGAAAAAAATGGGCTAGATATAAGGCAATGTTTTCTTAATTGGACAAGATAGAAACAAAATAAAAAAATAATGTTAAAGATACCCATGGAGATGAAAGATGAATATGGATTATAAAGAACTAGAAAAAATAAAACAAAAAGCATTAGAAGAACATATTCCTATAATAATGGATGATACTTTAGATGTTATGGAAAAATACTTAAAAGAAATAAAACCAAAAAGAATGCTAGAAATAGGTACAGCAGTAGGATATTCTGCTATATGTTTTACTAAATTTTTATCTAAAGATGGTGTAATTGATACCATTGAAAGAGAAGTAGAAAGAGTACAAGAAGCTAAAGAAAATATAAAAAGAGTTGGAGTAGAAGGTAAAATTAACATTTATGAGGGAGATGCAGTAGAAATATTACCAACTTTGAAAGAAAAGTATGATGCAATATTTATTGATGCAGCAAAAGGAAAATATCCATTTTTCTTGGAACAATCTTTAAGATTGATTAATAAAAATGGAATAATTTTTGCAGATAATATTTTGTACAAAGGTTATGTTATGAGTGATTATAACAAACATAAACAACGTACAGCAGTAAGAAACTTAAGAGAATATATTAAAAAAACAAGTGAAAATCCAAATCTGGAAACTGAAATTTTAGAAGTTCGGAGATGGATTAGCTATAAGTAAATTAAAATAAAGAAAACCCCACCTCATAAATTACTTAAAGAGGTGGGGAAATTTGTGGAAACGTTAATATGTTTTTTGTCGTTTGATTATTTCT
The DNA here is from genome assembly GCA_947588915.1 of uncultured Clostridia bacterium. The sequence goes on along the minus strand of CANPZA010000109.1, from coordinate 3,336 downwards.
AGAGCTGTTTGTAGCCCTATAAAATCAAAGACTTCACCAGAAGATGAAATTCCATATCCAGGAATATTGATTTTTTCTGGTTCAAAATCAACAATTTCAGATATATATTTTGCTTTCTTATATTCTTCATGAGATGCATATCCACTTTCAGCATGCAAATGCATATCAAAAGTACGGATTTGAATCTCAAAACACTCACCCTTTGGAGCACGGAATGTAACATGCAAGGATTGATATCCATTTTCCTTTGGATGTAAGATGTAATCCTTAACACCAGTTTGGAGTTCTTTAGGAATTCCAGAAATACTGGGTATAAAAATATTTGGATGACATCTTGTATCAAATCCTTCAGTATCACATACTGGATCTGCTTCACACAAGGTAAAACCTTGCAAAATAAAGAATTCTATTGCTTTATTAGCAATATCATAACAATTATTTACGAGTTCTTCGGAATTTTTGCCAAATAGCAAAATCCGAAATGCAAATAAATCTCTTAATAAATCTAAAGACTTATTTTTTGATATAAGACGCAAAATTTTCTTTTCAGTACTGACTACTGATTTTCGTCTCCCGTTAATAGAGAAACGAATATCAGGATAATTTTTATCAATAAGAGAATAAATGTCATTAAAAATCCTTCTTATTGTGCTTAAAAATTTCCGATTAATAATCAGTTTTCTGTATGTGGCAATTTGTGCCGCATGTGCTACATCAATAACGTTTCCACTAGCCTTAAGTAATTTTTCATATTCACTTAAGACTTCAGGAATGCTATGCCCTGAATATAATGCTTGGGCAAATTTGTTGTTGTTAGGCATAAATACTCCCCTTTCTGTTTTTTTATGTTATGCTATTAAGCATTAAAATAATTATACCATAAAATTACTTGATTTTCAAATAATTATAGATATGTTTGACATAATTTACAATAAAATATATAATAATTATATAAAGTTATAGTGAAAGGAATAGAATATATGAAAGAAATTGAATTATTAGCACCAGCAGGCTCTTATGAAAAAGCAAAAATTGCATATTTATATGGAGCAGATGCTGTATATTGTGGTACATCTTCTTTATCATTAAGAGCAAGAGCAGATATGGATGAAGGAGATTTAGAAAAAACTATTAAATATGCACATGAAATAAATAAAAAAATATATGTAACATTAAATATATTTGCATGGGATGAAAAATATGAAGAAATAATTAATATGGCAAAAAAATTAGAAGAACTAAAACCAGATGGAATTATTGCAGCAGATGTAGGTGTAATTGAAGTATTAAAAAAATATGCTCCATCTGTACCAATAAATGTAAGTACACAAGCAAATATAATAAGTTTACATGACTGTAATTTTTGGTATAATAATGGAGCAAAAAGAGTAATAATGGCAAGAGAAATGAATAAAGAACAACTAAAATATATAATGGAAAACAAACCAAAAGATTTAGAAGTTGAAATATTTATACATGGTGCAATTTGTTTCGCTTTTTCTGGAAGATGTTTCTTAAGCGACTTTTTATCATGTAGAAGTGCAAATTTAGGAGATTGTGCACAAAGTTGTAGATGGTCATATAATTTATATGCAGAAGAACAAAATAATCCAGGAGAGTTTATGCCAATTGAAACAAGTGAACTTGGGACTAGTATTTTTTCATCAAAAGACTTATGCTTAATAAAAGAATTACCAGAAATAGTTGATATGGGAGTAGATAGTCTAAAAATTGAAGGAAGGTTAAAAACAGAGTATTATATAGCAAGTGTGATAAATACATATAGAGTAGCAATTGATGACTATAAAAAAGATCCTAAAAATTATGATTATACTAAATATTTAAAAGAATTAGAGAAGGTGAAAACAAGAGGATTAACTACATTTTATTTTAATGATAGAAATAATAAAGATATTCAAGAATATGGGGGAAGACAATATAATGAAAATTATGAATTTGGAGGAAAAATATTAGAATATAATGAAGAAAAATCTATAATAGAAATAAAGAATAGATTGGAAGTAGGAGATATTTTAGAAATAATTATTCCAAACAAATTAGAACCCTATGAATTCAAAATAGAAAGCTTATGGGATATTGATACAGATGAGAAGATAAGTAAAATAAGTCCTGGTGTGAAAGGACAGAAAGTGAAAATGAAATTACCAATTCCTGCAAAAGAAAATTGGATTTTAAGAAGAAAAAAGTAAAATTTAAGTTATATAAAAAGAACTACACCGATAAGATTAAAGTGTAGTTCTTCCTCTCCTCGTATGCTTAAGAGGAAATTAGAGTCAAAAATTATTTGACTATGCACATATTATACAACAAAAACTACACCAAGTCAAATGACTTATAAAGACATGTTTTTTAAAATGGATATTATCAAAAACCCGTAAAATAGCACATAAAATACCAATCAAAAAATCTAGTACAGAATAAAAAGTTGGTATCAAAATAAAAATAGATCCAACTGTAAATCCGATAATACTATAAAATATAGAACTATAATGATAATCTAATAAATATTTTGTTAATCTCATAAAGAAAAAACTACCTATTACTACACCAAATCCAATAGGAATTAAAGTAGGAAGATAAAAATTAGATATAGAATTTAGATAGATGCTGTAAACACCTAAAATCATTAAAATAATTGTACTACTAACACCAGGAACAATAATACCTATTGACATTAAAAAGCCACATAAAAATAAGTAAAGATAATTTATATTTTCTATTGTATTTATTTCTAAAAAACTTTCTAAAAATATAGATAAAATACCAATAAAAATACTAATTAATAAAAAAAATAAATTAGATAATTTAAAATGTGTTTTTTTATTTACATCTTTAATAAGAGATGGTATACTTCCTAAAATTAATCCAATAAAAATCGATTTTGATTGAACTGGAAATTCAAATAAACAATAATTTAAAATATTTCCAAAAATAAAATATCCTAAAAAACAACCTATAAAAATAGGAGTTAAAAATTTTATATTATTTTTAATATCTTTTGTAAAATTTAGAACACTATCTAAAAGCTTCTCATAAATTCCAAAAATAACACAAAATACACCACTACTGATACCAGGAAGTATTGCCCCGAGATCCAATTGCAACACCTTTTAAGCAATTTAATATAAAGTTCATAAAAGCCCACCTCTTTAAAATATATGAACAAAAATAAAGTTTATACTGACCTTTCAGTCTAATTACATTTTCTGGTAATCTATGGTATAAATATAAAAGACTAAATTAGATAATTGCGAAACTAAATTAAAAAACATGATAAAATAAAAAATAATGCAAAAAGAAAAAAGTAGGAGTAGC
>CANPZA010000108.1 GCA_947588915.1 uncultured Clostridia bacterium | reverse complement strand
GATTTCTTTGCACAGTGTAATGGAGACCTTATTGATTTCAAAATCGAATTTGGCAGACTGCCTAATGGTCAGATTATCGTGATTGACGAAATTTCTCCAGACACTTGCAGAATTTTGGATAAGGAAACAGGAAAAAGCCTTGATAAAGACAGATTTCGCAAAGATATGGGAAATGTTGCAGAGGCATACTCAGAAATGGCAAAAAGAGTTTCAGAAATTAAGTAATTCATACCGTTAGTTAAAAAGCACAAGCAATTGTTTTTAAATAACTGCTTGTGCTTTTTATATGTAAATTAAATTTATAATTATAATTTTGTCATCAGTTTCCAGAATATATTTTCTTAAAGAATTGGTAATAAACATTATAGAATATTAATATTGACTATTATTTAGTTAAGACTTAAAATTCTAAATTCATATAAAGAACTCCTTATTAAAATCTATATCTAAAATAAAACGCATTCCATTTAAATAATTCAACATCCCACTATCTGTTTTAAAATTAAATTCTAAACAATAACTACAAAGCATTTGATATTTCTTACCAAACTTTTTATTAATTTCATTAATACCATATTTCCCGATCACCTATAATTGGGTGTCCAATATGTGCTAAATGGGCACGTATTTGATGAGTTTTACCAGTTTCAATTTGTATATCCAATAAAGAAGTGTTATTAGGATATTTTTTTAAAACATTATATGTAGTAATAATTTTTTGATATCCCTTTTTATAATAATCCGAAATATAAACATGAGACTTTTTTACATCTTTGAACAAAAAAGCTTCTAATCTTTCATAACTTTGTTTCGGAATTCCATAAACTAAAGCATAATAGTGTTTTTTTATTTCATGATTTTTAAATTTATCTATTAAAATATTTAAGGAATCTTCAGTTTTTGCAAATAAAACGAGACCAGTAGTATTTCTATCAATTCTATGACATGGCATTGGTTTAAAACTACAGTTAGAATATTTCTGGTGCACTAATGTAGTTAAACTATTTTGACCTGTAACTTCCAAGTTATTAGGTTTATTTAAAAGTAGTATATTTTCATCTTCAAAAAAAATATTTAAATTAATATTTTTATTTATTATCTTATCATCAATATAAATCAAAATTTCATCACCAGAATATATAGTAATATTCTCAGAAATCCTTTTACCATTAACTTTAATATCTTTTTTTCTTAATGTTTTATAAAAAAGATTAGATGATAAATCTTGAATATTATTAAACAAAAAGTTACTCAATTTTTTTTCATTATATTTTTTATCTACAATTAATTTCTTCATGATAATATTATATATATATTTATATAAAAAAGCAAGAAAAAGAATATATATAATATTCAACGAATATAATACATGTGTGAACTTTATGTGAAAAAACAAAAAAAGTATTGACATTTAATAAAAAAGGGTATAAAGTATTAGCAGTCACTCATAAAGAGTGCTAAAATATCAAAGGAGGTAATGCAAGATGATTAAACCATTAGGAAGTAGAGTATTAATAAAAATGAAAGAAGGCGAAGAAACAACCAAAAGTGGAATTATATTAGCAGGAAACGCACAAGAAAAACCACAAATTGCAGAAGTAATTGAAGTGGGGGAAGGCGAAAAAGTAGATGGGAAATTAGAACCAGTATGTGTAAAAAAAGGAGATAATGTTATAGTAAGTAAATATTCTGGAACAGAAGTTAAATATGAAGGAACAGAATACATAATCGTAAAACAAGATGACATTTTAGCAATTGTTGAATAAAAAGGGATTAGGGGACGTTCTTTAAATCCCTATTAAAGAAAGGAAGGATATAAAATGGCAAAAGTTATTAAATTTGGAGAAGATGCAAGAAAATCTTTATTGGAAGGTGTAAATAAATTAGCAGATACAGTTAAAGTAACATTAGGACCAAAAGGAAGAAATGTTGTTTTAGATAAAAGTTTTGGAGCACCTTTAATTACTAATGATGGTGTTACTATTGCAAAGGAAATAGAATTAGAAGATAAATATGAAAATATGGGGGCACGTTTAGTAAAAGAAGTTTCTACTAAAACAAATGATGTGGCAGGAGATGGAACAACAACAGCTACTGTATTAGCACAAAGTATGATTAAAGAAGGAGTAAAAAATGTAGCAGCAGGTGCTGATCCAATGGCAATTAAAAGAGGTATGGATAAAGCAGTAAATACGGCAGTAGAAGGTTTAAAAGAAATAAGTTCTACAATAAATGGAAAAGAAGATATTGCAAGGGTTGCTAGCATATCAGCTAACAGTGAAGAAATTGGAAATTTAATTGCTGATAGTATGGAAAAAGTATCTAAAGATGGAGTTATAACAATAGAAGAATCAAAAACTTCTAATACAGAACTAAATGTAGTAGAAGGTATGCAATTTGATAAAGGATATTTATCTCCATATATGGTTACAGATACTGAAAAAATGGAAGCAATATTAGATAATCCATATATATTATTAACAGATAAAAAAATTAGTAATATACAAGAAGTGTTACCTTTATTAGAAGCAATTATGCAAGAATCTGGTAAATTATTGATTATATGTGATGATATAGAAGGAGAAGCATTATCTACATTAATATTAAATAAATTAAGAGGTGTATTAAATGTAGTTGCAGTTAAAGCACCAGGATTTGGAGATAAAAGAAATGCTATGCTTCAAGATATTTCAATATTAACAGGAGCAGAAGTTATTACATCAGATTTAGGATTAGAGTTAAAAGATACTCAAATTTCACAATTAGGAAGAGCAAAACAAGTAAAAGTTCAAAAAGAGAATACTATTATTGTAGATGGAGCAGGAGATAAAAATCAAATTGAAGAAAGAATATCTCAAATTAAAGCACAAATTTTGGAAACAAAGAGTGACTATGATAAAGAACAATTGCAAGAAAGATTAGCAAAATTAGCAGGTGGAGTAGCTGTAATTGGAGTAGGTGCTGCAACAGAAGTAGAAATGAAAGATAAAAAATTAAGAATTGAAGATGCTTTGTCTGCAACTAAAGCAGCCGTAGAAGAAGGCATTGTATCAGGTGGTGGAACAGCTTTAATTAATGTAATTCCAAAAGTAGAAAAAATAGTAGAGAAATTAGACATAGGTGAAAAATTAGGTGGAAAAATAGTTCTAAAAGCATTAGAAGAGCCTGTAAAACAAATTGCAATAAATGCAGGCTTAGAACCAGCAGTTATAGTTGATAATGTTAAGAAATCTCAAGTTGGAGTAGGATTTGATGCGGCAAAAGAAGAATATGTTGATATGAAAAAATCAGGAATAGTAGATCCAACAAAAGTAACAAGAAGTGCACTTCAAAATGCAGCATCTGTAGCATCTATGGTTCTTACAACTGAAAGTATAGTAACAGATGCACCAGAAAAAGAATGTCATAATCACGATGCAGCAATGCCAACAGGAATGGATGGAATGTATTAAAATATAGGAAATGAGCCAAATAATAAAGGCTCATTTTTTGTGAAAAATTGATTTGTTTTATGAAAAATGATATAATATATGTGTATGTTTTAGGTTAAAGAGGTGAAAATTGATTTATGTTAGCAAAACAGGGAAAAGCAACAATTGTAATATGTATAAATATAGTGATTTTATTTTTTGTTTGTGCAATTGTTTTTTCAATCAATTTTTTCACAAAAGATAGTATAGCCAAAGAAAATAATGAATATTTAAAAGTTATTAGTATAAAAGAAGAAATATTAATGAACAAAGTAAAAGAATATATTAGTAATCAAAAAGTGGATAAAATCACAGTTGCAATAGAAAAAGAAGAAGATAATAAAAATAGTGAAACATCAGTTACAACAAGAAATTTACAACAAGTAAGACAAAGTGAAAATATTGTACCAGTACAGTATAAAGGATATGAAACAATTGGAAAAATAGAAATACCAAAGACAAAAGTTGATATTCCAATATTAGATAGTGTAACAGTAAGCAAAATGGAAGTAGCACCTTGTTTATTATATAAAACAGGAGAACTAAATAAAGATGGAAATAATTTAATTGTAGGACATAATTATAGAAATGGTACATTGTTTTCTGATAATAAAGATTTAGAAATTGGAGATAAGATATATATAACATCATTAGATGAAAATAGAGTAGAATATACCATTTATGATAAATTTATAACAACAGCAGAAGATACAACATATATTAAAAGAGATACAAATAATAAACCAGAAATTACTTTATCTTCTTGTACAGAAGATGATGAATTAAGAATAATTATTTTAGCAAAGGTAGCATCTTAAAAATTTATTTTAAGATGCTATCTGTTATTAGTATTTGACAAACTATTTAAAATAGTATAATATATTTTTTAGTATATATGCCAATATAGCTCAGTTGGTAGAGCAACAGATTCGTAACCTGTAGGTCGCCAGTTCGATTCTGGCTATTGGCTCCAAAGACTAATCTGTTCGAACTTTTATAGAACAGTAGATACAAAATCAATCAGAATTAAACTGGTTGATTTTTTCTTTTGCAAAAAATCATCCTAAATTTATAATGAAAGGATGGTGTTTTAAATGAAGATAATTAAGCAAGAACTACAATTCGAAGAAAGTCTAAAACAAAGGCTTGAATTTATATGTGAGTTTTCAAGGGTTACTCCAAAGTTTGTAAATGGCAGTATTAGAAAAATTGAAAA
>CANPZA010000107.1 GCA_947588915.1 uncultured Clostridia bacterium | reverse complement strand
ATATATTAGGCACTTTCAAGTCCTCCTTCTCTTGCAATTTCAAAAAAATGTGCTGCTCCTTGTTCTACTACCTTTTTGAATAACTCTATTTCTTCTTCTGTATACATTCCATCTTGTTCTACAATTTTATAGCTTGGTAACTCAAATATCAATGTATCAAATCCGTGTTCTGTTGGTCTTTCAAAAACAACTCTTATTACCTCATCACCATTATCTCTAGTAATAATATCTGAAATAACCAATTCTGTTTCATCCTCATATTTGCATAATGTATGCATCATTTTTACCACTCTCCTTAACTTATGTTTTTAGTATACCATAATTTATTAAAAATTACTATACTTTTAAATTAAAGTATCAAAAATTCAGTTACTATATAATATTTTCACAATTAAAATCAGCTGAAAATGCTTATATATTAATATTTGCAGTCAATGCCCAAATTGTTTGCCTCAGCTATGTTGAGTGCCATCAGTGTCAATGGAATATGATTTCCTACTATATGTCCTTCTTCTATCATTTGTTTAACTAAATCAGGTTGAGTATTAACATAGTGTGCTGTTATGAAAAATGTAGCCTTTACATTATTTTCTTTTAAAGTTTTTAAAATTGTTTCTGTATATCCTGCTTCATATCCTTCATCAAATGTTAAATAAATATTTTTCTTATCTTTATTTCCTAAACATATTCCTTGATTTTCTTCTAATATTTTTTTGTTATTGTTTCCAACATCTGGTTGCTCATGGTTGTTATTTCTTTTTATTCCCCAACCTATTTTTTCATTACTTAATGCTTTATTATTTGTTAAAATAGTATCTTCCTTTATGTTTTCTGATATCACACTCAATGAAAAAATTGTTATTATTAAAATTGCAATTAATATATAATTTATTTTTTTCATAAATTTCCCTCCAAATATCATTAATATTACATATATATTTTTGAATTTTCTAATATATGAAAAAAACAAAAAAGAATGCTTATATATAGCTCTCTTAAATTGGTTTATTTAATAACAATATTTTTACTTTTACTATAATTCAATAAATTTTATTGTATTTTTTAAAATTATTTGCAACTTTATTTTATGACTTTCTAATTCACAATCTGATTTATTTAATATCAATATACTATTGTAATATTCATATGTTTAGCTCCAAACCATATTGATATTAATCGTTTTACTCTATTGGATATTTTTGTAAATTTCTATTGACAAGTTGGAATTTTTAGATTATATTGTTATTACATCTGGAAAATTAAGGTAATTTGATATTTTTTGTCAAACCTTGTTTCCATATTTTTTTCTATTATATTATTTAAAGAAATGGGAGATTTAAAATGATGAATTTTGTAATTTGTGATGATAATCCAAACATTGCAGATAAATTAGAAAAGATATTAGAAAGTATATTTGCAAAAAATAATTATGATGCTTCTGTTGTTTATAAATCTGACAATGCAGAAGATATTATTAATTATGTTGATTCTAATACTGTTGATGTTTTAATGCTAGATATTAATTTGAAATCAAATAAAAGTGGATTAGAGTTAGCTGAACAAATTAGAAAGAGAAAGAAAAATGCATATATTATATTTACTACTGCTCATTTAGAATATGCAATGGTTGCATATAAATATAAAACTTTTGATTATCTACCAAAACCAATTACATATGACAGATTGGAACTTACAATTAAAAGATTATTTGATGATGCTAATGAATTAAATAAAAGTTATATTAAAATAGATAATAAAAATACTATTATTGATGAAGATGAAATCGAATATATAAAAAGGGATGGTATGAAATTAGTTTTTCATACTTCTAGTCGCGATTACAGTACTTATAGTTCTTTTAATAAGTTTGAGGATAAATTGCCTGTTACTTATATAAGATGTCATAAATCTTATATTGCAAATTTAAACAAGATTAAAGATGTTGAACCTGTTTCTGGTCTTATTACTTTTAATGATGGTAATACTTGTGATATAGGACCAAAATATAAAAAACAATTTATGGAGGTCTTAAAAAATTATGGAAATTTTTAATTCAATATGGGTAATGTTAAATACACCTAATGAGTTTTATAAAAATATATTTATTTTTCCCTTAGGATTTATAGAAGCTTATATTGGTATGTCCTTATTTTTAACAATATTAAATGTTTCTGCTAGTACAAAAAGTAAAGTTACATACGTTATTTTATCTAATTTGATATATAACATAGTTAACTTTTTAATTCCTAGCCCTTTTTGTGTGCTTTTAAATTACTTGTTGTCTTTTATATTTATTATTATAATATTTAAGGTTACTGTTTTCAAAGCTCTTATATCTGTAATTGCTCCAATAGCAATCTTTGGTTTGATTGCAACTTTAGTATTAAATCCATTTCTTACGATATTTAATATTACTACAGAACAATTAACTAGTATCCCTATATATAATATAGCATATTTATTAATTTCATATACAATAGATTTTATTTTAATTTCTATTTTAAGATTTAAGAATTTTCGTATAAATTTATTTGAAAATGTTGATGCTAAAAATAAAAAAATAATTCTAATAAACTTTATTTTTGGTGTTATCTCTTTATTAATGCAAGCTTTTATTACTTTCTATTATATAGACAATTTACCTATTATAATCACTTTTTTAAGTTTTATATCTTTGTTATTATACTTTGGAATTAGCATTTATAGTATAACTAGAGCAACTAAATTAACTTTAACAACTAAAAAATTAGAAAGTGCTGAAGAATATAATAAAACTCTTCGTATTTTGCATGATAGTGTTCGTGGATTTAAACATGATTTTGATAATATTGTTACAACTATTGGTGGCTATGTTAGAACAAATGACATGGAAGGATTAAAAAATTATTATTTACAATTAGAAGATGATTGTCAAAAGGTTAATAATTTATATCTATTAAATCCTGAAATTGTGAATAATCCTGGTATTTATAACTTACTTACAAGTAAATATCACAAGGCAGAATCTAAAAATATAAAATTTAATATAACATTTTTATTAGATTTAAGCACTTTGAAAATGAAAATTTATGAGTTTGCAAGAATATTAGGTATACTTTTGGATAATGCTATTGAAGCAAGTAGCGAGTCTGAAGAAAAAATTATTAATATTACATTTAGAAATGATACTAAAAATAATAGACAATTAATTACTATTGAAAATACGTACAAAAATAAAGATATAGATACAGAAAAAATATTTGAAAAAGGTGTTACTGAAAAAGAAAATCATACTGGATTAGGTTTATGGGAAGTTCGTAAAATATTAAATAAAAATAATAATGCTAATTTATTTACATCAAAAACAGATAATTTCTTCTCACAACAATTAGAACTTTATTAATATGCAAAGAGGATTCCTTTTATTTGGAATCCTCTTTGTTAGATTGTATAAATATAACTTTTAAGTTATTAATTGGTAAAAATAATTTTTCGTTCTATTTTTACCAATATTTTTTAATTAATCTTTTTTGATTAAACTTGCTGGCATTTTTGGTTGATGGAATACCCACCAAATTATACAAGCTGTATTTGTTGATTTAGCATATTTCTCTGCTACTTTTGCTAAGAATTTTAACATAATAAAATCCCCCTTCTTTAGTAAATTCTATAACACAAAAACATCACCGGTAAATGTTTTTATATTAAACATTTTGAACTGAAGTATTTTCATATACTTCATATCCATATTTATTATTTGTTAATCTATAAGCTAATTTAGTTATCATTAATGTTTGTAAAAAATATCCAAATATAATAATATTAGAAATAATACTATAATTTACAACCATTGCTATTATTAATCCTATTGTAAAAGTAATATAAGATATTATTCTTTTCTTTTTTCTCTCGCTTTTAGCCAAAATAGGTACATTTTCTGTATCAGCTGGTGCATATAGTTTAATCATTATCATTCCAAATATCCAAAGTATAGATATTATAGTATATTTAATTATTCCATCTATTATTACATACTTAGCAAGTATAGGTAATCCACAATAAAACATTGTAGTACCTATAATACAGCCAATATGTGTTTTTAAATGCAATCCACCTGATGCACATTTATATGGTATTAGCAAAATAAATGTAAGCAATGTTTCTCTTAATATTCCTAAAACATAAGCTATAATTAAAACTAAAAATGTTTTTGGTATCTCTCCTATAATATTTTGCAATCCAAAATTTATTATTTCTGCCTTTTCATCATCTATATCTGGCATTTCTTTTCTAATTCTATTGGTTAGAAACATGCAGATGTTATCTATCATTTTTCTCACCTCATTATCTTTAGACAAATAATATTATTAAATTACATTATTCTTTTATTTTATTTATGAAATACCTCTTTTAGTTTATAAAAAATATATTTTATTTTACGAAAATTAATAAAAATAAATATAGTAATTAACAAGTAAAATTTATAATATATATTTTATATTAACATTTTTTATAATTTCATACCTTTTTAATTATATTTAATAATTTGAAAATTATGTGCATAATAATGTTAGAAATTAAGAAACTAAGATCATTAAAATATCATGTTTATGAAAAATTTTAGAAAATAAAAAACAAGCTATGTTACCTTAATTTAAAAGGTTCTAGCTTGCTTGTTTGGTAGCGAAGATGTGATTCGAACACATGACCCTTCGGGTATGAACCGAATGCTCTAGCCAACTGAGCTACTTCG
>CANPZA010000106.1 GCA_947588915.1 uncultured Clostridia bacterium | reverse complement strand
AAAATGGAATATAAAAATGTACAAAATTTTACATTCTTAAATTCAAAAAAAATTACATTCCTATATTGACATTAACAATATTTCTCATCTCCTTTCTATCTTCCATTTTTCTTGTCTTTCTCTAAGGCTAGTGTTATACTTAAAAAACATAATACTGCTAATGCTATGCTAAACATTTTTATCACTCCTTTCTTTAATAAAATAATTAATTCTTATCATTAATCACATAATTCATCGTGACTTTCTCTTATGTATTTTTCAAATTCTCCTCTAACAACCCACATTGGTCTGCAATATCTTTGTACAGGCAATTTGGGGTCTTTAAATATTTGCCATACCTTATTGTAGCCAATCGGATATTCTTCCATGATTTTTTTAATTGTCATTGGTTCATTATATCGCTCATCGTTTATTTGCATTTTATCCATTAACTCACACATCTTGTTTATAACTTTTTCATTGATTTTTTCTTTTTCTTCAACATTATGTTCAAGAATTTGTGCCTTTGCTTCTGCAATACTTTTCATTGCTTGGTCTAATATTTCTTCTGACATCTTCTCCCCTCCTTTTTGTTTAATCAAATTAAACTATTAAAGTAAAATTTTTTTAATTGGTATTTTTAAAATTTCTGATATTTTTAATAATTGACTCGCTTTTGGTTCTGTTTTTCCTGTTTCAATATTATAATAAGTTGCAGAACTTTTAGCTCCTAAAAAATTTGCCATATCCCTGTGAGAATATCCTTTTTCTTTTCTTGCTTGTTTTAAAAATTCAGTATTTACTAGTTGTGCATTTTCTTTTTGCATATTATCCCTCCTTTGTTTAATTTTGTTAAACTTATTATAGTTTAATATTGTTAAACTGTCAATACTTTTTTTAAAAAAAGTTTATTAAAATTAAATTCACTTACAGGCTGTAAGAAAAAAAATTTAAAAGTGTTTACTTTTATTAAACATTATGATATAATGGTTTAAAATTATTAAAGTGAGGTTATTATGGAAATAGATAAAAGTATAATTGGAAAACGAATCAAGGAACTTCGAAAAAAATTTGACTTAACGCAAGAAGAACTGGCTATAAAACTTGGCTTAAATAATAAAAGTAGTATTTCTCAATATGAAAAAGGAGACATTCTCCCTAGTGATGATATTAAATTAAAAATGTGCGAAATATTTAACTGTACTTTAGATTATATAATGGGTAAATCTGATATTAGAAATCCAGAGGAAATAAAAAATATCCCCCACGCTAATAGTGGCGGTCTTGATACAGAAGGACTGGATGAAGAAGATTTAAAAGAATTACAAAAACAAGTCGATTATATTAAAAAATTGAAAGGAAAGAAGTAGTAAAATATGAAAAAAAGATTATCGATACTAATATTTGTTATTGTCACTATGCTTTGCTGTAGTCAGAGTTTTTCAAGTAATTTTGATGAATATTATGAGCAATGGAAAAAAGAACACAATATAACTACAGAAGAACCATATCAAAATTTAACAGATGAGCAAAAAAAAAGATATGCACAACAAGATTATGAAAATTATGAAATGAATAAAGAAATAAAAAGTTTGAATAAACAAATTGAAAACAAAGACAAAGAAATACAAGAATTAACTAACCAAAGGAATATAATAATAGCAATTATTTTAGGAATAGTAATTATATTTGTAATTAGTGCTAGTTCAATATTTATTTATAGAAAAATTTGTAATAAGAAAGGTAAAAAATAATATATATATGAAAAAAGCAGTATCAATGTTAATTATATTTATAAGTTTATTTACAATATCATTTGCACATTCAGGAAAAACTGATAGTAACGGTGGACATTATGATAGTTCAACAGGAGAATATCATTATCATCATGGGTATCCAGCACATCAGCATAATGCAGATGGAAGTTGTCCTTATGAAGTAAACTTAGTAATAAATGACACAACAGAAAATAACAATTCAGAAGAAATATATAAAATCGAAGGCAACACCGAAGAATACTACAAAAACAAAACAAATGAATTAGAATCTAAAGTTGAAAACTTAGAATCTGAAATAAATTCAAAGGATTCTAAAATAACCGAACTTGAAGATGAAATAGAAAATATTAACTCAAATAATAAATCAGAAGAAGAAACTTTGAATATAGCATATATATTTATTATTATAGTTTTGATATGTATCTTATATTTTAACAATAAGAATAAAAAAGAACAACTAAAAGATTATAAAGAATTGGAAAATATTATAAGAAATGAATTAAAAACAAAAGATTTGCAAGATACAATTAACACAGTAAAAGATTTTTATAATAACCAAAAGTAAAATATTTTTTATGGAGAAAAATAATGGAATTAATTGATTTAGAGAATATAGCAAATAGGGAAAAAATCCCTATTATCAATTATAAAATGAAAAAAACAAAAGCTAGAATTATAAATTATGTAGACTCTTATATTTTTATGGATTATCATAATATAAAAACTTACACAGAAGAAAAATGTTTATTAGCTGAAGAATTACGGTCACTATTATTATGATGGCTATTATACTTTAAATTCTACTAAAGAAGAAATTGACAGGCAGGAATATAAAGCTCTCAAATGGAAATCTCTTGTTTGTGTGCCCTTAAAATCCATTTTAAGATGCTTTTATAAACGGAATATATAATTTATGGGATATTGCAGAAGAATTACAAGTAGAGCCAAATATGGTCGAATTTGCTTACAATTATTATAAAAATAATAAACTGTTATTTACAAATGAAAAATGCTAAAAAAAACATTTAATTTTTCACTATATAAACAAACAAATTTTTAAAGTTGCTGAATTAAGAAGAAAAAAATAATAAGAAAGGAGTGTGATTTTAATGAGTGATAGAGAAAAAGCTATTAATGTTTTAAAAACATTGCCAGATGATATTCCTATGAAAGAAATATTAGATACTTTATCTAATATCTTTGACTTAAAAGATAGATTAGATAATTTTAAAGAAGAAGAAGCAATTTCTAGTGAAGAATTAAAAAAGGAGATAGAAAAATGGTAATTATATGGCAAAAATCAGCTGTACAAGACTTAAAAGATTATCTTAAATTTACAAAAACTTCGCATCCTAAACAATATATATCTGGCTTAGTTGATTATATTGATATACTAAAAAACTTTCCTGATTTAGGAAAGAATTATATTGAAATTTATTCTGTGAAAATTAAAGTATTAATCTATAAAATGCATAAAATATTCTATTATATTAAAGACAATAAGATATATGTTATAAAAGTTGCTCATTCACATATGAATGAAGATACAATTTTAAATGCATTTAATAAATTTTTCAAATAAAAATAGATAACATACTCCTCGCCAAATTTGTATGTTACCTATTCCATATCTACTTATATTAAGTAGCTTATTTATATTTTTATTATATAACAATAAGCTCCTTAATACAAGTACCGAAATTTTGTTTAAGGAGGTTTTTTATGGAAAAAGAAAAGAAACAAAAAAATGGAGGTCCAAAAACTGTAGCTAATGGAGAACGGTTCATTCTATCATTCTAAAACATTGGATAGATGGATATTTCAATATACTGAACCTTCTGGCAAAAGACAAACATTAAGGCAAAAGAAAAATGAAAGTGAAAGAGCTTTTAGAAAAAGAGTTACAGATTTGAAAAGTAAATTAAATAATGGTACTTATATTGGAAAAAGCAAAGATACTTTTATTGAAATATTAAAAAAATATGTTGAACAAAAACATAAAGATGGTATTACTTCTGATAGATCATATATGAGAGATTTGGAAACTGTAAAACAAATAGAAACTACTTGTATTAATTTTATTAATAAACCTATACAAAAAATAATAGTAGAGGATATAGAATATAGTAAAGATAAAATTAGAGAATATTCTAATAATACCATAGATAAAATATGGGGATTAATAAATAAAACTTTTAATATTGCTTATTCAAGAAGAAAAATACCTTTTAATATTATGCTAGATGAAACATTGACTAAACCAATCTCTAAAATCCCCGAAAAGAAAATTGAAGCATTAACTGTAGATGAAGAAAATAAATTAATAGATATTATGAATAATCAAGAATACAGTAATAAATACAGAGACATAATTTTACTACAACTATATACTGGTATGCGTATTGGAGAAGTATTGGCATTATCTAAAGATTGTATTAATTTAGAAAGTAACACATTAACAGTTTATCGTACTCTTACACAAGATAAAAATTATAAAGTCATTATGGGGAAACATACAAAAACTTATAAAAAATTAACCAATATTGATAAAGGAAAACGAACTTTTCCTATGAATAATAAAGTTAAGAATTTAATAGATAAGATTCTTGAAAATAAAATAAGTAACATAAATGGCTTATTATTTTGGAATAATCAAAATCAAACTTATATTACTCCTGGTGAAGTTAATTCATATTTAAAAAGAATTAATAAAAAATATAATATTACATCTAGTTCACTTCATAATCATAGATTAAGACATACTTTTATAACAAGATGCGTTGAAAAAGGTATTAATTTTAAAGTTTTACAAAGTCTTGTTGGACATGTTAATGGAAGTTCTATAACTTTTGATGTATATACTTCAATATCTAATGAATTTATGATTGAAGAATTAAAAAAGATAAATTAAATATCTATTGCATTACTATTGCATTAAATTTAATACAGCAAAATCCTAGAAATCTTAATATATAAGTATTCTAGGATTTATTATTTTGGTGACCCCTACGGGAATCGAACCCATGATTCCACCTTGAGAGGGTGGCGTCTTAACCGCTTGACCAAG
>CANPZA010000105.1 GCA_947588915.1 uncultured Clostridia bacterium | reverse complement strand
GTTATCACATAATTTGTGATAATCACCTTAGTTACTTTTAAAAATTTGTTTGGTGAAATTTTAAAAAGTCTTTAACAGTATTGCTTGTACATTTTTCAACTTTAATCCTAATTATATAAAATATATTATCAGTCCACCAATAATAGCTATTATAAAACCTAAAATTTTCAAACCATTTGATGCCTCATTTTGATCCCCAAATCCAAAAAATCTTTTAGTTAATATTCTAGCATCATATATCATTATTACACCTGCTAATACAAATATAACTCCTAACAATTTTACAATTATTTGTAACATATTATCTACATCCTTTTTTATCTTACTATATCTATATTAACCACTTTTCTAAAAAAAGTCAATATAATTATTTACTCATAAATATTTTAAAATCAAATTTCTATTCTACTTGTAAACTTTTCTTTTACTAATTTATTAAGTAATATGTTCTCTTCTTTTTCTAATTTTGGATCATTATCTATTATTTTAATTGCGACACTTTGCACAGATTTTAAAATAGGCATATCTTCAAATAAATTAGCAATTTTAAATTCTGGAATTCCATGTTGCATTGTTCCGAAAAAATCACCTGAGCCTCTTAATTCTAAATCTTTTTCTGATATAACAAATCCATCAGATGTAGAGCACATTATATTCATTCTTTCTTTAACTGTTTTACTTTTTCCTTCAAATTTCAAGATACAATAAGATTGATATTCTCCTCTACCTACTCTTCCTCTCAATTGATGAAGTTGAGCAAGTCCAAATCTTTCTGCATTTTCAATAACCATTATATTACTATTTGGTACATCAACACCTACTTCTATTACAGTTGTAGAAATCAAAATGTCTATTTCTCCATTCTTAAATTTTTCCATAATAGAATCTTTTTCTTTTTGTCTCATTTTTCCATGTATATATTCTACTCTATATTGTGAAAAAATTTTAGTTTTATAATATTCATAAAGTTCTTGTACAGATTTCAGGTCTAGTTCTTCATTTTCTTCAACTAATGGACATACAATATATGCTTGGTGACCTTCTTTTATTTGTTTTTCTATAAAAGCATTTACCCTTTCTGTCATATTCTTTTGAACTGCAAATGTTTCTACTTCTTTTCTATTAGGTGGCAACTCATCAATTATAGAAATATCCAAATCACCATATAAAATAAGTGCTAATGTTCTTGGTATTGGTGTTGCTGTCATAACTAATACATCTGGATTTTCTCCTTTATTTACAATTTTTGTTCTTTGCTTTACACCAAACCTATGTTGCTCATCTGTTACTACTAACCCTAAATTCTTGAATTGTACATTTTCTTCAATTATAGCATGTGTACCAATTAAAATATCAATTTCACCATTTTTTAATTTTTCTAATATCTCTTCTTTTTTCTTTTTTGAAATTCCAGAAATTAAAAGATCACATCTGATGTTTAATTCTTCTAAAATATTTTTAAAGTTTTCTAAATGTTGGCTTGCAAGAATTGCTGTTGGTGCCATAATAGCTGCTTGATATCCACTTTTAACTGCTTTATATGTTGCACACATAGCTACTACTGTTTTTCCAGAACCAACATCACCTTGTAATAATCTATTCATTGACTTATTTGATTCCATATCATTATCAATTTCTTCTAATACTCTAAGTTGAGCTTTTGTTAATTTAAATGGCAATTTATTTATTACATCTGACATCTTAACACTTTTATCAAATTGAATTCCATTTTTATCATTCATATAACTATTTTTTATTTGTAATAAAGCCAATTGGGTTGATAATAATTCCTCAAAAACTAACCTTTTTCTTGCTACATTAAAATCATTTAATTTTTCCGGAAAATGTATATGTTTTGTAGCATTATTAATATCCTCTAAATTATATTGTTCCAATATGTATTTAGGTAAGCTTTCTTCTAAATTTCCTTCTACTTCTTTTAAAGCATTTTCCATAATCCTTCTTAATACATTTTGAGATAATTTATATGTTAAAGGATATAAAGGAATAATTTTACTTGTATTGAAATCTTTTTCTTCTTCATCAAATGTCGGTGAATTCATAGATATTTTTCCAAAATTATTTGTTATTTTTCCATAAAATTTATATTTTTTTCCAAGTATAAATTTATTTTTTAAATAACTTTGATTAAACCAAGTAATAGTACAAGAAGCTGTTTCATCTCTTACAACTAATCTTTGCATAGTTTTTCCTTTTAATCTTATATCAGAAATCTTACTACACACAACCGCTTCAATTAAAGCATTTTCTCCGTTTATACAATCTATTATATTTTTCACTTTGCTTCTATCTTCATATGCTCTTGGATAATAAGTTATCAAATCTTTCAATGTAAATATACCCAATCGATTTAATAACAACGCACGATTTGGTCCTACACCTTTTACATATTGTACATCTTTATCTAAATTCATATATCTCTCCTTCGGGATTAGGGGACGTACCTTAAATCCCTTTTCGGTAAATTATTAATTTTTTTATATTAAAAGGGATTTAAGGAACGTCCCCTAATCCCGAAATCTTTAGCAATTTAAATTCTAAGCCATCTGCACTAACTAATTTAAAATTAATTCCATAATATTTTCCTTCAACTGCTTCTTTTATAGATGTGCTATGTAAATGTCCATAATAACATCTTTTAACATTATATTTATTCATTATTTGCACAAATTCATTTATTTTATTTTCTTGAATAATGTTATTAGTTATTGGAGGATAATGAAAAAATACTATTATTTCTTTTAAACCATCACAATTTAACTCAACTGCTTTTTTTAAAGATATTTCTAATCTTTGTACTTCTCTTTTTAATAATTTTATATCATCAGCCTCTTCGCTTTGTCCCCATCCACGTGTTCCTGCTATAATATAATTTTCAAACTCATATGCTGTATTATAGATAAAATCTATATTTTCAAAATTATTATCTTTTAAAAATTTTCTCATACTGGTTACAGTAGTCCACCAATAATCATGATTTCCTTTTAATAACAACTTTTTTCCTGGTAATTTATTTAAGTAAGAAAAATCTTCATATGTATCTTTTAAATAAGTAGACCATGAAAAGTCACCTGGTAATATTACCAAGTCATTTGTTTTTACATTTTCTATCCAATTATTTCTTATTTTTTCTTCGTGGTCTTTCCAATTTTCACCAAATATACTCATTGGTTTATTTTCATGGAAAGATAAATGTAGGTCACCTATTACATAAATTGACATATATTTATCTCCTTAATTTAATTTCAAATTTGGTATTGCATTTAAATCCAATGTATTTATTTTTCCTGATATATAATTATAATAACCTGCTGATGCTATCATTGCTGCATTATCTGTGCATAATTTTAAATCTGGCATATATACTTCTATTCCTTGTTCTTTTAAATTCATAAATCCATCTCTAAGATATGAATTAGCTGAGACTCCTCCTGCTAAAGCTATTGTTTTTATTTTTGTCTTATTTATAGCTTTTTTTACATTTTCCATTAAAGTATCTAATATGTTTTTTTGAAAGCTAGCACATAAATCTGCTTTATTTATATCAGGATTTTTATGATGTAAATTAATTACTGCTGTTTTTATTCCACTAAAACTAAAATCTAAAGTATCATCATCAAAATGTGTTTTTGGTAATTCTATACATGCTTGTCCTTGTTTTGCTAAATTGTCTACTTTAGGTCCTCCGGGATATCCGAAGTCCTATTACTCTTGCTACTTTATCAAAAGCTTCTCCGAATTGCATCATCTCTAGTTTTACCAAGTACTTCAAATTTTATATAATCTTTAACATATATAATTTGTGTGTTTCCACCTGACATCATAACACATAAAAATGGTGGTTCTAATTCTTTATGAGTTATGTAATTTGCTGCAATATGTCCTTGTATATGGTTTACTCCGAACTAATGGAATATTATTTGCAAATGATAAAGCTTTTGCATAAGATACTCCTACAAGTAAAGCTCCTACTAATCCTGGTCCATATGTTGGCGTAATTACATCTATATCTTTTAATTCTATTTTAGAATCTTTTAATGCCTTTTTGTAGACTCTTGAAATAGCTTCTATATGATTTCTTGATGCTATTTCTGGTACTACTCCTCCATATTTTTCATGAATTGGTATTTGAGTATCTATGACATTAGAAAGAACCTCTCTACCATTTTTCACAATAGATACAGAGGTTTCATCACAACTTGTTTCAATTCCGCATAGTTAAAATATCTTTTTTCATTTTTATACTCCAAATATTATTTTTCCTAAACTCATTATTCCTGTTGACACTGCATTAATTGCTGGAGATATTATTGTACCTGCAATTCCAGTTATAAATATTACAACAAATATTATATAAAATATTTGCTCATTATTTCTAAACCATTGCTTTGCATTATATGGTAAAAATGGCATAATTATTTTAGAACCATCTAATGGTGGTAATGGTATTAAATTAAAAATCCCTAAACCTACATTTATTGTAATGGTATATTGAATTAGCAATAATATTATTCTACCTGTTGTTGATGCTATAAATGATATTCCAGCAAATTTATATATTGCATAATATATCATAGTAAAAACTATTGCAAGTAATATGTTCATTGCAGGTCCTGCAACTGATACTATTGCCTCTCCTTTTTCCATAGAAATTTTCCTTGTATAATTTGTAGGATTTACATGTACTGGCTTTCCCCATCCAAATCCAGCTACTAATAACATTAGTGTTCCTATTGGATCTAAATGGTCTAATGGATTTAAGCTTAGCCTTCCTTCCATTTTTGCTGTATTGTCTCCCAATTTATATGCTG
>CANPZA010000104.1 GCA_947588915.1 uncultured Clostridia bacterium | reverse complement strand
GGGATAAAAATAATGTATAGCAGAGAAAAACAAAAATCCGAGCAGTGTATACTACCCGAATTTAGTAATTTCAACTGCTTTAATAATTGATGTCTAAAAAAATGGGGAAACTTTTTTCGTAAAAAGTATTGACAATTTTTAAAATTGAGGATACAATAAAAGCGAACATTTTTTTAGTGTAATTTTTAGGAGGTAATACAATGATATCAACACTTCATATTAAAAATATAGGAATAATAGAAGATTTAACAATAGACTTTAATCAAGGTCTAAATGTGTTAACAGGAGAAACAGGAGCAGGAAAAACATTAATTATAGATTCACTTCAAATAATATCAGGAGGAAGATTTTCGAAAGAGATGATAAGAAGCAAAGAGACATATTCTTTTGTAGAGTTATGTATGTATGAACCAGAAAATGAAAATTCTATAGATGGAAATATTATAATTTCAAGAGAAATCAATGTAAATGGTAAAAATATGTGTAAAATTAATGGAAGGATGGTAACAGTAAATGAATTAAAAACTTTTATGAATAAATTTATAGAGATACATGGACAAAATGATAATCAAAATTTATTGGATAATAAAATGCATTTGAATTATTTAGATAATTTTATTGGAGAAAAAATTTTAAATAAAAAACAAAAATATTTAAGTTTATATGAAAATTACTGTGAAATTAAACAACAATTAAAAGAAAATTATGGAGATGAAAAGGAAAGACAGAGAAAATTAGACTTATTAAAATATCAAGTAAATGAAATAGAACAAGCAAATTTAGAAATAGGAGAAGATGATGCATTACAAGAGAAAAGAAGAATTATAATGAATTCAGAAAAAATAACGAAGAGTTTAAAGCAAGCAGATACTCTAATATCAGAAAATGGAATTGATAGCATAAGTATGGCAATTAGAGCATTAGAAAACATAGAAACAATAGATAAGAAATATGATGTTTTATCATGTAATCTTAAGAGTATTTATTATGAATTACAAGAATTAGCAAGAGATTTGAATAATTATAAAGATGATATGGATTTTGATGAAGAAGAAAGAAATTACATAGAAGAAAGATTAGATATAATTTATTCTTTAAAAAGAAAATATGGAAATACAATTGAAGAAATTTTAGAATATAATGAAGAAATAAAAAAAGACATAGAACGTATTGAAAATTTAGAAGAATATAATTCGAAATTAATAGATAAGCAAAACAAAATAGAGGAACAAATGAAATGTCTTGCAAAGCAAATTCATGAAATAAGATGTCAAAATGCTATCATATTGAGTGAAAAAGTAAATCAGGAATTAGAAGATTTGGAAATGAAAAATGCAAAAATAAATATAAATGTTAATTATTTAGAAAATGAATATTTAAAAACAGGAAAAGATGATGTGAAATTCTATATTTCAACCAATAAAGGAGAAGAAGAAAAAGAATTATCAAAAATAGCATCAGGAGGAGAAATGTCAAGAACAATGCTTGCAATAAAAAAAGTATTAGCTGATACAGATGAAATGCCTATTATGGTATTTGATGAGATTGATACAGGAATTAGTGGGAAAGCTGCTAACACAGTTGCAAGCAAATTAAAACTAATCTCAAAAAATCACCAAGTTATGTGTATCTCACATTTACCTAATATAGCAGCTATGGCTGATTATAATTATTTTATTAGCAAAGAAGTTCATAGAGAAAGAACAAAAACACAAATAAAATTGTTATGTGAAAATGAAGTTATTGAAGAAATAGCAAGAATTTCTTCAGGAGAAATTAATGAAATAAGTCTTAAATATGCAAATGAATTAAGAAATAAAAAAGTGTCATAATAATTTGTTAGAATTAGATGAAGGATCAAATAGATAAGGGGTAAACCTTATCTATTTTAGTATGTATGAATAAAAATAAAAAAAATGGATAAAATAGGAAATGGAAGGAGAATAGATATATATGAAAGATTTTTTAGAAATTGAAAATATTAAAGCTTTAGAAGTGCTTGATTCCAGAGGAAATCCAACAATTCAAGTTGAAGTTACAGCAGGAGGAGGGTTTATAGGAGTTGCATCAGTACCATCAGGAGCTTCAACAGGAAGCTTTGAAGCGGTAGAATTAAGAGATGGAGATAAATCTAGATATTTTGGAAAAGGTGTGCAAAAAGCAGTAGAAAATGTAAATAAAAAAATAGCAAAACAAATAATAGGTATGAATGCATATGAACAAAGAAAAATAGATACTGAATTAGTTAAATTAGATGACACTCCAAATAAATCAAATTTAGGAGCAAATGCAATACTAGGTGTGTCACTTGCTGTAGCAAAGGTAGCAAGTCAATCTTTAAATATGGAATTATATGAATACATAGGAGGAATTCAAGGCAAAGAATTACCAATACCTATGATGAATATTCTAAATGGTGGAAAACACTCAGATAATAATATTAGTATACAAGAATTTATGATTATGCCAATTGGAGAAATAACATTTGCAGAAAGACTTAGAAGAGGTGTGGAAGTATATCACACTTTAAAAAAAGTATTAAAAGAAAATGGATATAATGTAGGAGTTGGAGATGAAGGGGGATTTGCCCCAAATCTAGAAAATGAAGAACAGGCACTAGATTTAATTATTGAAGCAATAAAAAAAGCAGGATATGAACCTAAAAAAGATATTGTTTTAGCATTAGACATAGCAAGTACAGAAATGTATGAAGAAGCACAAAAAATAGGAAAACAAGGATATTATTTTTGGAAAACAGATATATTTAAAACAAAGCAAGAAATGATACAATATATAATTAGCTTATGTGAAAAATATCCCATTGTTTCAGTAGAAGATGGGTTAGCAGAAGAAGACTGGGAATCATGGAAAGAATTAACAGAAAAATTAGGAGAAAAAATACAATTAGTTGGTGATGATTTATTTGTTACAAATCCTAAACGTTTAAAAAATGGAATTGAAAAAAATATTGCAAATAGCATATTAATAAAACCAAATCAAATAGGAACATTAACAGAAACTCTAGATACAATTTATTTAGCAAAGAAAAATGGATATAAAACTGTAATTTCACACAGATCTGGAGAAACAGATGATACAACAATTGCTGATATTGCAGTAGGAGTAAATAGTGGACAAATAAAAACAGGAGCGCCTTGTAGAATAGATAGAGTAGCTAAATATAATAGATTATTAAAAATTGAATCAGACTTGAATAATTAAATAAAAACAAGTATAGCAATTTATACTATACTTGTTATTTTTGTCTTTTAATAATAAATTTATTAATTAGTTTTTTTGTATATATCTATTAATTTTATAGTAGATAAAACAACCAATGTAATAGCTAATATTCCAAATCCAATTAATGTAATAGTACCTGTTTGTGGTAATACAGAAGGTGGCTCAGACAATTTTAATGTTGGAGATATAGTAGAAGTTTTAGATTGTTGATTACCATCAAAATCTGTGTATTTAACATCTACTTTTTCATTAGTTCTTAATAATTTATCAACAATTTTACTATCAAAGTTTTCTTTTAGTTTTAATTTGTATTGAACTGTTGCTGTTTGACCAGGTTTAAGTTCGGGTATTGTCCATGTGATAGAATTATTAGTTGAATCAATGGTAGCAGATATATTACCAATATTTGCCTTAGATACATATGCAAAATCAAAATTTTTAACAATTTCTTCAGGAAAATAATCTACAATAGTTATATTTGTTAACGTTTTAGATTGAGGAATTAATGAATTATAAATATCTTCCTTTATTGTTTTTTCGATTTTGTCATCTGGAATGTAGTAAAAGCTACCATATTTTGGATTTTGCATAGTGCCAAATATTTCATCTATTATATCACCAAAAGTTTTATTAGTTGATACACCTGGATCAAAAGTTTCATCAACTTTAGTTAACATAGTAGTAATATGAATACCTTGTCTTTTTATATTTTCTAATTGTTGTATAGTTTTATTTATAACATCATTAGAATAATATTCATGATCATAATTAATTGCAACATTAGGAACACCATCAGTTAAAACGATTAAATATTTATTATTAGCATTATTAGAAAATAGTGTACTTCCTAATGATAAACCAGATTCTAGATTTGTTCTAGGTCCATTTGCAATTATACCAGAAATGGCATTATTTAAAGCAGTTGCATCATTACTTAAAGGAGATACAACAGTAGCATCTGAAGCAGTACCTTCTAGAGATTGGTCTATATTAGTTGAAAAACTAACAACACCTATTTTTAAATTATTATTATCTTTCAAAAGATTAGATATTATACTTTTACTAGAATCGAAAACAACATCTTTTCTAGATCGACCATCAGAAATTTTTTCTAACATACTATCTGAATTATCTACTACAAATACAATTTCTCCAGTTATGCCATCCCTTAATTCATCATTTGTAACCTGTAATTGTATAGTTACTTCTTTATTTATTAAATCTTTACTGACTAATCTTTTTTCAAATTTAGAATTTTCGCTTAACTCAATTGAAGAAACAGGTTCTTCTACAACTTGCATCGAAACAGTAGAATAAGAAGCAAAAGATATATTTGTAATTAAAATAATAAGTAAAAATAAAATTGTAAAAATTTTACTTTTCATAATTTAAATCACCCTTTCATTAATACTATTTAATATTCTATCATATAATTCAAAATTTGACAACTTTTTTAGTAGTATAAATTAATGTTTAGCATTAATAAAAAGGTCTTTACAATGTTTTTATGTCAATTTATAAAATGTATATTTAACTTTTCACTTCTCAAACTTAAATTTTTTTATTAAAAAGGTTAATTCCAAAAGTAAATTCCGGTTTGAAATCCAAGACTAAATGCCAGTTTTGAGATAAAATGTAAAATTA
>CANPZA010000103.1 GCA_947588915.1 uncultured Clostridia bacterium | reverse complement strand
CATTTTTATCACCCTTTGAGATTTTAACATATATTAGCAAATATTACAATTTTGTAATATTTTATGAAATGACCCTGTATGGAGGGTAAGAATATAAATAATTATAAAGAAAAATAAATAATGAGTATAAATATAGAAAATATTAGTATTTTATATTAGCAGAATTTAGCAATTTTAACTGTTTTAATAATTGATATCTAAAAAAAGTCAAATAGTGTCAATAATATTGATTTTTTTCATTCTTATGTTAATATATAAAAGAAATAAAGAGAAAAGGAGATAAATAAAATGGCTGGGTATGTAATACATATTGCTATTGCACAAGAATATTTAAAACTACACAAAGAAAATAACAATGAAGAATTTATAAAAGGAACTATTTTCCCAGATGAAACTAAAAATAAACAAAAAACTCATTATGGGAAATCTCCAGCATATACAGATTTAAAAAAGTTTTTATTACAAAATGAAATAAAAACTAGTTTTCAAAGAGGACATTTTTTACATTTAATAACAGATTATTTATTTTATAATTATTATTTGAATGAATTTACACGTGAATTACTGCATAGTGATTATGATAAAACTAACAAAGATTTAATTGAAAAATATGATGTTAAATTACCAGAACAAGTAAAACAAAAAGTGTTTTTTCTAGATGGAAAACCAAAATATTTGACTTTAGAATTAGTATATAAAATTATTGATGAAGTATCAAAATTAGATTTAGATAAAGTAAAACAAGAAGTATTGGTTGATAATAAAAAATGGAATACATATAAAAACTTAGTATGAAAGGAATGATATTATGAATATAGCATATACTTGTGGTTTTAACTTATCTAGGCAAGAAGTCTCCTACCTCTAAGGTAGAGAGATGAATTGAAATTTCTATGTTGACATATTGCAAAAAAAATGAAGTTTGAAAAGGCGAAACAAAGAAAGCAGATTTTATCAAAGCCAGAGGAGTATTTACAAAGAATAGAAAAAATTAAAGATTCAATTAAATCTAATGGAAATAATTCTACAATTACTGAAAATTCATTAAAAGGTATTGAAGAATTGGAAAATGATTTTGTTGATGAAATAGAAAATCAAAAAGAAAAGGAGTAAATAGTACTCCTTTTTATAATATACCACTAGTTGGAATATAAGTTTGATCAGGAGGGTAAACAAGTTCTTCATTAGGCATATTAGCATTTTTAATTTCAGTAACTTTTATAATAGGCATATCACCATGATAATCGCCTTTTGTAATTTCTCCTGTTATTTCTACCCAACAATTATTATCAAAATTTTTTATGGTATCACACTCACACAAAAATCCAACTACAACAGTTTGCATATCAGAAGATATGACCATATCTCTTGCAAGCACAAACTGATTGTCATTAAAATCTATTAAGCGATAAACATATCCTGTAAAATTAATTTTAAGTCCAACATAATCATCAATATTGTCATGAACTGCTTTTAATATATTTGTATAGTTGGTAGCAGTAATTTTGGTAATTCCATTTTGTGGCATGCAAGAAGAGTCCTTTGTGCTATTACTTGCACCATAAAAAATTTTAAGTGATACAACTCCAACTATAATAATTACAAGTAATACAATTCCAATAAATAAATATTTGAAGGTTTTACTACCATTGATTTTTACATTATAAATAAACATACAAATTACCTCACTATTTTCTTATAACTTTTAATTAATTGTATGTTTTTATTTTAAAAATATGAAAATATTAAAAAATACTTGATAAAAACTCATTTTAGTGATATAGTAACAAAGTAAAAATATAAACAAAACTTAGGAGGAATGAATTCAAAATGAGTGTTTTAAAGAAGATATTTAAATCTTATAGCGAAAAAGAAGTAAAAAGAATAATGCCAATCGTAGAAAAGATCAATAGTTTAGAAGATGAAATTTCTAAATTGAGTGATAGTGAATTAAGAGCAAAAACAGATTACTTCAAGGAACAATTAAAAAATGGAAAAACTTTAGATGATATCTTACCTGAAAGTTTTGCTGTAGTTAGAGAAACATCTAAAAGAGTTTTAGGTATGAGACATTTTGATGTACAATTAATTGGTGGTATTATTTTACATCAAGGTAGAATTGCCGAAATGAAAACAGGTGAAGGAAAAACTTTGGTTGCAACATTACCAGTATATTTGAATGCACTAGAAGGTAAGGGTGTTCATGTAATTACTGTTAATGATTATCTTGCAAAAAGAGATAGTGAATGGATGGGCAAAATCTATAAATTTTTAGGATTATCTGTTGGACTAGTTATAAATGGAATGAATCCACAAGAAAAACAAGAAGCTTATAATGCAGATGTTACCTATGGTACAAATAATGAATTTGGTTTTGACTATTTGAGAGATAATATGGTTATATATAAAGATCAATTAGTTCAAAGAGGACTTCATTATGCAATTGTGGATGAAATTGATAGTATTTTAATTGATGAGGCTCGTACACCACTTATTATTTCTGGTAGAGCAAATGAATCTTCAGATTTATATAGAAAAGCAAATGATTTTGTAAAAAGATTAACACCAAAAGTTATTGTTGAAGAAGATGTAAAAGACTTTGATCAAGCAGAAGATAATGAAAAATATGATTATATAGTAGATTTAAAAGCAAAGTCTGCATCATTAACACAAAAAGGAATTAAAAAGGCAGAAGAAACCTTCAATTTGGAGAATTTCAATGACTTAGAAAATTCTAGTTTAGTACATCATGTAAATCAAGCTTTAAGAGCACATGGAGTTATGAAAAAAGATATTGATTACATTGTAAAAGATGGAGAAGTTTTAATAGTTGATGAATTCACAGGGCGTATCATGTATGGTAGAAGATATAATAATGGATTACATCAAGCAATAGAAGCTAAAGAACATGTAAAAATTGCAGATGAGTCAAAAACTTTAGCAACAATTACTTTCCAGAATTTATTTAGAATGTATGATAAATTATCAGGTATGACTGGTACTGCTATGACAGAAGCAGGAGAATTTGAAGAGATTTATAATTTAGATGTTATAGAAATACCAACAAACAAACCAATGATTCGTAAAGATGAAAATGATATTATATATAAAAATGAAGATGCTAAATATAGATCAATTGTTGAAAGCATTAAAAAGAGCCATGAAAAAGGTCAACCAGTTTTAGTTGGTACAGTTTCTATTGAAAAATCTGAAAAATTAAGTAATTTGCTAAAAAGAGAAGGTATCAAACATGAAGTTTTAAATGCTAAATATCATGAAAAAGAAGCTGAAATAATAGCACAAGCAGGAAAATTTGGTAGTGTAACAATAGCAACTAATATGGCTGGTCGTGGTACTGATATTATGCTTGGAGGAAATAGTGAATTTTTAGCTAAAGAAGAAATGAGAAAGAATAAAATTCCTCATGAATTAATACAAGAAGCAGATACTTATTACGAAACAGATGATAAAGATGTATTAAAAGTAAGAGAAGAATTCAAAAATCTGGTTAAAAAATATGATGAACAGATAAAAGAAGAAAAAGAAAAAGTAATTAATGCAGGTGGATTAAAAATCATCGGAACAGAAAGACATGAGTCAAGAAGAATTGATAATCAGTTACGTGGACGTTCTGGCCGTCAAGGAGATATTGGTGAATCTAAATTCTATATAGGATTAGATGATGATTTAATGAAAATATTTGGTGGAGATGCAATTACTAAAGTATATAATACTCTAGGTGCAGATGAGAATATGCCAATAGAATCTAGAATAATATCAAATGCAGTTGAAAATGCTCAAAAGAAAGTAGAAGGTAGAAACTTTAGCATTCGTAAAAATGTATTAAAATATGATGATGTTATGAATGCACAAAGAGAAATAATTTACAAGCAAAGAAGAGAAGTATTAGATGGAGAAAATATCCATGACAATATTGTAAATATGATAGAATATGTTGCAGATAATATTGTAGAGATGTTTGTAAATGTTGAAACTTCAGAATTAAATATAGAATCTTTAAATGCTGAAATAACTGGAATTTTTGGTATAGATATGCTAGATTATATCAAAGAAAATAAAGATAATCATACATTAATTTCAGAAGAATTAAAGAAAAGAGCAATGGATATATATGCATCAAAAGAACAAGAAATTGGTTCTGATGAAATGAGAGAACTTGAAAGAGTTGTAATGCTTAAAGTAGTTGATGAAAAATGGATGAACCATATAGATAGCATGGATGAACTAAAAAATGGTATTGGATTAAGAGCTTATGGCCAAAAAGACCCTGTTGTTCAATATAGACTAGAAGGTTTTGATATGTTTGAAGAAATGGTTAATGATATTAAAGTAGATGTAACAAAAATATTGATGCATATTAGACAACAAGGACAAACAAGAAGACAAGAAACAGTTAAAATAACAGGTGCAGCATTAGAGGCAATTCATAGTGTAGATGGTGGAGCAAAAATAGGAACAGATATAGATAGAACAGTTAGAAATGAAGGACCTAAAATTGGTAGAAATGATCCTTGCCCATGTGGTTCGGGCAAAAAGTATAAGAACTGTTGCGGGAAGAATGCTTAAATACTGAATTACAAATTAATATAAAAAATAAATATTTTAATGATATAAAAATTAGCAAATGCGAATCGAATAAATAATAGAGTAAATGAAAGTAAAAAATATTATTAAATCCATAAAAATTAGATTATTTTCCTGCAACAAAAATATCTATGTACAATTTTTTGTCATATAAATATTTCTAAAAATAATGCCGTTGGCAAAAAAATAAAATATTATAATGCACTTTGGATACAACACTAGAAAGGGGTAATCCTATGATTGAAAATTAAGATATAGAATTTAAATCTATATGGAAAGATGAGTGGTTAAAATGGGTTTGTGGAATGGCAAACTCAAATGGTGGA
>CANPZA010000102.1 GCA_947588915.1 uncultured Clostridia bacterium | reverse complement strand
TTAACATCAAATTTTCTTACGAAAAATGCCCATGTTTCAGAAAAGCTTGGTCTTACAACAACGACACGAGAATAATCTTTCATTTCATTAATTTTATAACCATTTGTATCTGATAATTGTCCTGGATTATTGTATTTATATATATTTTGACATACTCTTTTTAACTCTGCTTCTGTTCCAAAAGATAAAAATTCTAAACGAATAGATTTACCTTGGAAAAATATCCATATACTATCACATGCTCTTGGAACTCTATGTTCTGTAATTTGTTCTAGATAATCTCCATCTGCTTGTGCTACTTGACTTAAGAAACTTTCTGGAAGTCCAGATACTCCGTCCGAGATACTCCATCTATATTCATATCTCTTACTTCATCTATGCTACTATATCCTTTATAATGTTGATAAATTCTTTGTACTACAACTTGCAATTTGTCTGAGAAAGATAAAATTATATTTTCTTGTTCATAAATGTCTTCTATTTCATTACTTGTTATTACATAAGAAGGTTTAGTTTCTCCTTCTACATATTTTAAAGTTGCTAGATTATATTTTTTAATTAATTCTGTTAATGCTTCATATCCAAATTCTTGTTTATATCTATATATTAATATATCAAATTTATCTTGTGGTGATAAAAGTGAAGGGATATCAAATGGAATCGCTTTTGATATATTGCTTTCATTTACTCCATATTCATGCTCTAATAAATCAAAAATCAATTCTTTTACATATTTTTTATCATTAACATCTCCATATGTACAACCTTTTAAAGCCTTTTTCAACTCATATTTTTTATTCTTTCTTCTTTTTAACTCTTCTTCAGAAAGTCCAATATCATAAAGGTTGATTTTAGTTATTTCATCTAGTCTTCTTTTTACAAATTCTATCATTTTTTCAATAGTATATGTTTTATCATCTACGTCAACTTCAACTTCTACTTCTGCTGTTCTTTTTTTCTTAATACTATAAAAAACTAAATAACCTGCAATTACTATTACAGCTAGTATCAATATGATATTTGTTATTGTCATGATTTAAGTTTCCCTCCTTACATTTTTAAGTTCAAGTCTTCTAATCTGTATATAATATTTTCAACAGTTCTTTTTACTTCAGTCATAAAGAAATTATTTCTATCATCTTCTCCTATTTTTTTAAGTTTTAAAAATAAATCTGCGACACCACCCTCTTCACATGCTTCAAAGAACAACGTATTATATGGTATTGTTGAAACTTTATTTCTTTCACCTAAATATCTTGAAATATTTTTTATATTATATTTTGAAAATCTATCATATCTGCCTATCAATAATAATGTCTTTCTAGATTTCAAAACTGGTATTTCTTCTCTTTTTCTTGCAAATTCATTTATTGATGTTAATCTTTGGCTTAAATTAATTACAATCATATTTGAATTATTCATTATTGTTTCTGCAATATCATCATTCACTTGTTTATCTAAATCAACAAAAACTAAATCATAGTATTTATTAGCTAAGCTAATAATGTCTGGATAATATTTTCTTATTTCATTGTATTGATTTTTATCTCCTTTAAATGTTGGTAATATTTCTAACCTATCTTTAAATATAATTTTTGTATAATTTGTAATATTATTAGGAGATAATTTATTACTTCTCATTATTTTTGTTAAACCTGCTATTCCTTCTTCCATTACTGTATTTGTATTGGGTCCAAATAATCCAAGATTTTTCTTAGTTGTTTTTCTTATAGTAGGTTGCCAAAAACAATTATCTAAGTTCTGATCATTATATCCTGTTGTAACAACTAATATTCTATAATTATGTTCTATTGCTAAATGTGTACAAATTGCTGCTAATGACAATGTTTTTCCTGTCTGTTCTTGACCATTATTCCAAAAAGTTACGATTGACATTTCTATACTCCTTTTTCAATTAATTTAATAGCTCTTCTTATGTTAGTTTCACTTACATCTTGTAGAATTTCCTCTGCAATATATGATAAACCATCTTTATATTGTATACTTAATTTTTTGAATTTAATTTTTGCTACCCTTTGATTTTCATAAATTACACTTAAATCTCCATTTTCTATTGGGAAATATATTCTATATTCATTCCATATTATCTTATATCCTAATGATAGAAAATTTAAGTAATCATCTTCTTCTTTTAACATTCCTTCTGAAAATAATATTTTGGTTAAATTTACAACATTTTGTAAATCACTTAATACTTCTAATCCCTTCTTTAGAGAATAATTATCAAAAGATGTTACAAAATAGTTTTTCTGTGCATTTTCTAAACCAAAGTTTTTAAATCCTTCTATATTATCTGTATCTATTAATGCAAAATCATATTCTGGTTCTTGTCCTTCTGATACTCCTAAATAGTTATTAATATCTACCATATCAGTAAATCCGTACTGCTATATCTATATCTTCAAAATCAGTAATATATTTAGCTGTTGGGCTTATAGTTGGTACTATATATCTTGCTTTCTGATTAACAGTTGAATCTATTACTAATATTTTTTTATTTAATACTGTAAGTATTTTGGCTACATATAAAATTAAATCAGTTTTATCATGTGCTCCTATAAACCCTATCTTCTTCATGCGTACTTCTCTCCTTTTTTTTATAATTACTGTACTACTCCTGCTAAAGAATCTAAATATTCTTTTCTAGAATTTTTAGAATTTGTTATACTTTCTTGCATGTTAGTTTCTAAGTTAGATTGTGCTTGATCTGTTTGACTTTCAATTACACCATTTATATAATTGTTTCTTAAATTTACTCCATTTGTACTGTCATATCTTGATGCTAAATTATTCATTGCCTTTTCTAATATATTTGGATCTTTTTGTAAAAGTTCTAATGTACTTGCATTTGCTGGATATGTTGGAGTTGCAGCTATTTGCATTCCTGCTTCTGTATACTTAGTTGCATATAATTTAGCACCATTTACTTGATAAGCATCAATAATTGCACAACTCATATGTAAGATTTCATCTTCTGATAAATTTACCCAAATTATATCTTCTGAATCTACGCCATTTATATTTGGTATTTCAACCTCTTTTTTAGATACTACAATATAATCTTGTCCTGATGGCAACATTAATCTAATATCTATGTAATCACCAGTTATTAAGTCTGATGGTAATACAATCATATTATATTCTTGCTTTCTAACATCATTTTGAACCATATTATCGCTTTTGCTTAATAATTCTGTTGTAATAACAGTATTTTTATTCATATCTACTTTTGCAACTAATGGTACAGTATTCAATTCAATAAAAACATTTTCATTATTATCTTCTATATAATAATTTCCTGTATCTGATGTTTTAACTTCAAACTCTTTATCTCTACCTCTACTAGGAATTTTTATATATAATTTATAATTTCCATTATCATCTTTTTGATTTTCTTTCATATATATATCATTTCCTTCTTTATCTTGTAAAGAATAATTTTCAATTATTGATATATCACTTGTTGCATTACTTGGAATAAGTTTTGAATTTACTGATTGTATTGTTAACATATCTGTAGTAATTACTTGTCCTGAATGCACATCTTTATTTAATACATAAACATTTTTCATAGATGCTAATTCTTCATTATCTTTCTTAATTCTATTCATTAATTGTAATACTAAAACTGCTATAATAACTCCTGATATTGCTAACATTAGTAGCATTCCTAATAAAAATGAATTTCTTGCTTTTCTTTGCATTGGATTTGTTGCCATGACAAATTCCTCCCTTAATATTTATTTTTTCATATTTTTTTACAAAATACCTTATCTATTTTATTTTAACTCAAACCGATATTAAAATCAATCAATTTATGTGTTGTTACTAAAAGTTAATATTTTTGTAATATTTTTGTAATATTTCATTTGGTACCTACCTTTTTAAAGATAAAAATTACCATAATGGATATTCCAAAATGGTAAATTAACAAAATTTTTCAATTGCTTTGGCAACACCATCTTCACTATTGGAGGTTGTTACATAATCAGCTACTTCCATAACTTGAGGTGTACTTCCTTGCATTGCAATCCCAAGACCTGCATTTTCAATCATTTTTTTGTCATTAATATTATCTCCAATTGCAATTACTTCTTCATTTTTTATATTCAATTTATTAATTAAATATTCTATTGCATTATATTTATCAACATTTTCTAGTGTTATTTCTGTATAATAATATTCTATAGTTATTTCTTCTGTCCCTTGCATAATAGTTTTTCTAGACATATGTGAAGTATCCATTACTTCTATTTTATCAATTTGTCTTAATTTTTTTATTATTGATTTAAATATTGATTCACTTTCATCACATATTGTTATTTTTAAAAATTTTTCATTTTCTCTTGATTTTACATATTCATATATATCTTCAACAATACTAATTTTTGTTTTTTTACTT
Organism: uncultured Clostridia bacterium; assembly: GCA_947588915.1. The sequence continues at coordinate 600 of CANPZA010000102.1, read as the reverse complement.
TCTTCCTTTTTTAAATTTTCTTTTTGATAATATAAAACATTATATTTTAGTGCATTAGCAAGTATTGTTTTATCTGTATAAACATTATATGAAATGCTATTTTCTTCACATAATTTAATTATTTCTAAAACTTTTTCTTTTGGTAAAAATTTATCATAAATAATTTCATCTTTTTGGATATCATAAATAAGAGCACCATTTCCTGCTATAAAATAATTTTTACTATCAATTTCTTTTGCTATTGATTTTATAGAATCTATTGGTCTTCCTGATGCAATTATAACATCAATTCCTTTTTCTATTGTTTTTTTAATTACATTTTTTGTTTTTTCAGTTATGTCTCCATATTGATTTAGCATTGTTCCATCTAAATCAACAGCCACTAGTTTGTACATATTTTTTCACTCCTTAATTTTCATTTAACATTATAACTTTAAAAATTTAAAATTGCAATATATTTTTTGTTTTGCTTTGGAAAAAATTACTTGTTTATTTTTATCTTTTTTTGCGAATCATACTATTAGAAAAAGCAAAAGTTTTTTCTTATAATGTAATATTACAGGAGGTGAAAAAACAATGGCAAACAATTCAAACAGAAAA
>CANPZA010000101.1 GCA_947588915.1 uncultured Clostridia bacterium | reverse complement strand
GAGACATAATAGAAGTATACATTATGGAAGAAAAAAAGGATTAAGAAAGGGATTAGGGGACGTTCTTAAAATCCCTTTTTGAAAAATATTAAAATTATAAGAAATAAAAGAGGGATTTTAGGAATGTCCCCTAATCCCTCTGGAGGGAGAAAAATGCCAGAGAATCAAGCAAGATTAGGTCGTATTAATGAAGAATATAGGAAGGAATTAAGTCAAATTATAGATAGAAATTTAAAAAATCCTAATATAACAGGTTTAATTAGTGTAACAAAGGTAAAAGTTACAAATGATTTAAAGTATGCAAAGGTATATGTTAGTATATTAAATTCTAAAAATATAAAGGATACTTTAGCAGGACTTAAAAAATCTTCTGGTTATATTAGAAGTGAATTAGCAAGAAGAGTGAACTTAAGAAATACACCAGAATTAATATTTGAATTAGATGATTCTTTAGAATATGGAACGAAAATAGATAAAATTTTAAAGGAAATAATGCCTAAAAAAGAGGAGTAAAGATATGACTTTAGATGAAATTTTAAAAGAAATAAATAAAGCTGAAAAAATAGTAATTTTAACACATGAGTCACCAGATGGTGATGCTATTCGGAAGTAGTTTAGCAATGAAATTGATTTTAAAAAAATTAGGAAAAGAATCAGATGTAATTATTCCAGAATACAGTAGAATGTATAATTTTTTACCATTAGCAGATGAAATAAAAGCAGAATCTACAATAAAAGAATATGATTTAGCAATTTCTCTAGATTGTGCAACATATAAAAGGTTAGCTAGTGGTGAATATTTTGAAAATGCAAAGAAAACTATTGTTATTGATCATCATGGAAGTAATAATATGTATGGAGATTTAAACTATGTTAATCCAGTATCTCCAGCATGTTGTGAAATTTTAGCAAGTATTACGGAATATTTTGAAATTCAAGTTTCAAAAGAAATAGGAACATGCATAATGACAGGAATAATAACAGATACAGGAGGATTTCAACATCAAGGTATAACTCCAGATACTTTTGAATATACTGCTGAATTAATACGTTTAGGTGTAGATATACCAGACATATATAAAAGAACTTTAAGAACTAAAACAAAATCAAATTTTGAATTAACTAAAAGGGTAATTGATAGATTAGAATTATTAGAAAATGGAAAAGTTTCTTTTACTTATATAACATCTCAGGATGAATTAGAAGTAAATGCTGAACCAGGAGATCATGAAGGATTAGTTGAGATAGGTAGAGATATCGAAGGAGTAGAAGTATCTATATTTATTAGACAAAAAGATAATGAAGATTTGTATAAAGCATCACTTCGTTCTACAGACAAAGTAAATGTGTCTGATATATGTATTATATTTGGTGGTGGAGGACATGCAAGAGCTGCAGGAGCATTAATACCAGGTAATATAGAGCAAGTCAAAGAAAAATTAATGAAAGAAATAAAAAAATGGATGGATTAGTTATTGTTAATAAACCTAAAAATTGTACATCTCATGATATAGTAAAAAGAACAAAAAAAATATTTGATGAAAAAGTAGGACATACAGGAACATTAGATCCTATGGCACAAGGAGTACTACCGTTATTAATAGGTAAAGCTACATTATGTTCAAAATATTTAATAAATCATGATAAAATATATCAAGTTCAATTACAATTGGGCTTGAAAACAGATACATTAGATTGTGAAGGAGATATTATAGAAGAAAAAGAAGTTTTAAAAGAAACTTTGAAAAAAGAAAATATAGAAAAAATATTAATGAGCTTTTTAGGAGAGCAATTACAAGTTCCACCAATTTATTCAGCAATAAAAGTAAATGGAAAAAAATTATATGAATATGCAAGAAGTGGCAAAAAAGTTGAAATTAAACCAAGAAAAATACAAATATATGATATTAAACTATTAAAGATTTATGAAAAAGAAAATAAAATTGACTTTGAAGTACATTGCTCTAAAGGAACTTATGTAAGAAGCTTATGTAGTGATATAGCTGATAAATTAGGCACTTGCCGGATATATGACAGATTTAAAAAGATTACAGGTAGGGGATTTTAATATTAAAGATTCAGTATCTATAGAAGAATTAGAAAAAGATAAAGAAAAATATTTAATACCTTTTGAAGAATTGTTTAAAAGTAAAGAAATTATTAATATAAAAAATGATAGGAAACTACAATTACTTTTAAATGGTGCAAAACTTACATATAATGCAAAAGATGAAATATATAGAATTTATAATAATGAAGAATTTATAGGAATAGGAATAATACAAAATAATTTATTGAAAAGAGATATAATTTTATAAAGAATATTATAGAAATCACTTTCATATATTTTAAGTAAAAGTATAGGAGAGTGATTTTTTTGTATTGTATTCAAGAAGCTGACAAGCCTAATTTTATATTAAAAATATTTAATATTATTAAATTGACACAAGATAAAATTATTTTACCTATTTGTGAAAATGAAATAATACCTATAAAAAGAGCAAAAAAATTAGCTAAAAAAACTAAAAAAATATTAGAAAAAACACTTAGTAAGAGAGTTGTTATAAGTACAAAAATCAAAGAGCAAAAAGACTATATGAAAATTTTAAAAGATAGTTGCGAAATCGACATAATTGATGGCAGTTGGTTATTTGAAATACTCTCATGTAAAATATTAGATTACATAGTAAAAAATAAAAAAATGAAAAAAGAAGAGTTATCTGTATCAATTTTAGTTAATGATTTAACAGAAAATACAATATTTAATATAAGACAAATTGCCAAAGAATATAAAAGTGTTAATATTATAACAAAATATATGGAAAAATTCAAAAAAATAGAAGAGCAAATATTACAAGAAGATGGCATAATGATAACAATAGGAAATAATAAGAAAAAAGGGCTTAGTAAATCTAATATCATCTTAAATATTGACTTTTCATCTAAAATGCTTTCAGAATATAATATTTATGAAGAAGCAATTATAATTAATGTAAAAGAAAATGTAGTAATAACTAAAAAAAGATATAATGGAATTAATATAAACAATTATGATATTACATATGAAAACTTTTATAATTATGACTATGATAAAAGTACAAAATATAAAGCTTGTGAAATATATGAAGCTCAGATTAATAAAAAACAACCCCCTAAAGAAATTATGAAAAAGATAAAAAAGGATAAAGTAAAAATCACAAAATTGTTTGGAAAAAATGCTAGTTATTAATATTTTGTAAAAAATGTCAAAAATTAAGCGAAAAGCTTTTCTTTTTTTAAAAAATATAATATAATGTATTTGTCAATTTAAAAAATTGGCAAGGAGGTAATAATATGCCAAATAATAGAAAAACAAATCATGAACACGAAAAAACGAAACCATACAAGGTAAATAATAGGAAAAGAAAAACAAAAAGAAAACCACAAGCAAATAATAATATGGAACATAAAAAAAGACCAGAAGCTAAAAAAAGTAAAAAGAATAAATTTTCAAAAAGACATCCAAAACTTATGGTTGCAATAAAAATAATTATAGTATTAATTTTATTATTATGTGTCATAGGTGCAGGAATAATTGCGGGAGTGTTTTTTGGACTATTTGGTAATGATTTTGAAATAACAAAAGAAGAATTAAAAATAGGAGAAGCAAATTCTGTAGTTGTAGACAATAAAGGAAATGTAATTAGTGATTTAAATGATGGTGATGTAAAAAGAAAAGTCATTACATTAGAAGAAATGTCAGACTATTTACCAAAAGCATATGTAGCAATAGAAGATGAAAGATTTTATAGCCATAGTGGAGTTGATTTTAAAAGGACAGCAGGTGCTATTATAGGAAAAGTATTTGGTAAAGGTTCTTACGGAGGAAGTACTATTACACAACAATTAGTAAAGAATTTAACCAATCAAAAAGAAACAAAAGGAATGGCAGGAATATTTAGAAAAGTTAAAGAATGGGCAAAAGCATATCAAGTAGAAAGAATGATATCAAAAGATCAAATTCTTGAATTATATTTAAATATTTTGTTTGTAGGTTCAAGTAATTTACATGGTGTTGAATTAGGAGCAGAATATTACTTTAATAAAAGTGCAAAAGACCTAGATTTAGCAGAATGTGCATTTATGGCTGGAATTAATAATTCTCCAAATGCTTATGATCCTTTTGATGAAAGTGAAAATAATACTGAAAAGATAAAAAATAGAACAAAAACAGTTTTGGCTAAAATGAAAGAACTTGGATTTATAACAAACCAAGAAGAATATGATGTAGCAGTAGCAAAAGTAGAAGGAGGATTACCTTTCCAAAAGACAGATATATCAGCTATAGCTTCAGGATATTCTTATCACACAGATGCAGTATTAGAACAAGTAATACAACAAGTAATGGAAGAAAGAGGACTTTCAAGAGAATTAGCTGAAAACTATGTATATAGTGGTGGACTTACAATTTATTCAACAGTTGATAGTGGAATTCAAGCAAGAATAGAACAAGAAACATTACAAGATAAATACATAAAAAGTGGAAAAGTAAAAGAAAAAGATGGAACTTTAAAAAATGACCATACACAAGCAGCAATGGTAGTTATTGATCACAAAACAGGAAATGTGCTAGGTGTTTCTGGTGGATTAGGTGCAAAGACAGGAAGAAATCTAAATAGAGCTACACAAACATTAAGACAACCTGGTTCTGCAATAAAACCAATAGCAGATATTGCACCAGCACTTCAAGAAAAAGTAATAACAGCATCAACAGTATATAATGATGTACAAACAGATTTTAATGGATACCCACCAAAAAATGCTGGAAATTCTTATAGAGGATTAATTAATATTAGAGATATTATTGCATACTCACAAAATGTTCCAGAAGTAAAAATAATGAAAGAATTGACACCAGGAAAATCTATTGATTATTTAAGAAATTTTGGAATATCTACTCTTTATAAAACAGGAGAAGATCCAAAAAAAGATGATGAAAGTTTACCATTAGCAATACGGAGGAATTTCAGATGGAATTAGTCCATTAGAAATGGCAGCTGCATATGGTGCAATTGCTAATAATGGAGAATATATAGAACCAACTTTCTATACAAAAGTAGTTGATTCTAATGGAAATA
>CANPZA010000100.1 GCA_947588915.1 uncultured Clostridia bacterium | reverse complement strand
GGTCTTATATACATATAGGAGAAATCATAGTAAAAATGAAAAATAGTTATGAATTATTATATACTAGTGATAATGTGAGGGATGATGATAAACCTGATATAGAAATAAATACAGGCAAACTTGAATTTAAGGATGTTTCATTTAGATATAACAAAAATTATATTTTGGAAGATTTTAATATAAGAATAGATGATAAACAAAAACTGGGTATTATAGGTGTAAGTCGGAAGCGGTAAAACAACATTAGTTAATATGATTTTCAAATTCTATTCTCCAGAAAAAGGTAGCATTTTAATAGATAATAAAAATATATCGAAATATAATACAAACTCATTATATAATAATTTAACATATGTACCTCAAGAAACAATATTACTTCATTCTACAATTTATGATAATATAAAAATAGCAAAACCTGATGCAACAGAAGAAGAAATATATAATGCAGCAAAAAAAGCAGAACTTCATAATTTTATAGAAAGTTTAGAAAACAAGTATAATACTATTGTAGGAGAAAGAGGTATAAAACTTTCAGGTGGTCAAAGGCAAAGAATAGCATTAGCTAGAATATTTTTAAGAAATTCTAGGATAGTAATATTTGATGAAGCGACTAGTAGCTTAGACAATAATACAGAATTTAAAATTCAACAAAATATACATAAGTATTTTAATGATAAAACTATTATATGTATAGCACATCGCTTATCTACCTTAAGTGATATGGATAATATTTTGGTTATAGAAAAAGGTAACATTATCGATTTTGGAACACCAGAATATATAATTCCTAAGTATGATAATAAAGAATTTATGGCTGAATTATAAAGTTATATAAATAATTTTTTGTAAATAACTTTAAAGAAGTGAAGATGGAATTGTAGAAGAAATAGAAAATAAAAATATAGTTGCAGTCAATGGCATCCTGAATATGTGATGGATATAAAATTTTCTGATTATTTTATAAATAAAATATGTAATAAAGACCATTAAAAGATGGTCTTTATTACATGAATAATATTATTTTTCTAAATCCTACTCTAATTCTTGTCGTTTTTCTTCAAAGTGTAGTTGTTTTACTGGATCAATAAAAGTATAAGTATCTTCTTGGAAATTTTCAACTATTTTATCAATGATTTTGTGTAAATGTTTATTTTCTTCTCTAATGATTTAATCTTATTTTTATATTCATAATTTGTAATTTTCTTATATTCTTCAATAGTGTAATGTTACAGCAACAATATCTTTTTTTTAAATATTGGTAATTAAAAATAAATTTATAACATTCTACAATTCTCAAAATAAGTTTATACCAAATTGGAGTAGATAATTAGGTTCAATGTCAATAGTTGGGATAAAATACATGAAAAGTATTTTTATCTCAGCTTTTTTAATTGTCTAAAAATATTTTGTCGAAAACTTATTAAAAATCGACAAAACTTCTTATTTTTTACTCTTGGAAAAAAATGGTAATAGTATTATAATACTAAAAGAAAAACTAAAGGAGGTAATTATGGAATCAAAATTTTATGAAGAGGACAAGCTTCTAGTTTTTAAAATCATTGATGAAATTGATGATTATAGTGTACAAAAGATAAGGAGGAGAGCAGATTATGAAATTGAAAGATATATGCCTAAAAAAGTTGTATTTGATTTTAATAGTGTTACTTTCATGGACAGTGCAGGAATAGGAATGTTAATAGGAAGATACAAATTTGCAAATATGATAGGTGCTAAATTAGAAGTTGCAAATCTAACACAAAGTGTAAAAAAAATCTTTGAAATGAGTGGAATTTTAAAATTAATTCCAAATACAACTGAAGATTTACAAATATCATAAGAAAGGATTTTAAAATATGAAAGATAATTTTGAAAATAAAATGAAACTAGAATTTATAAGCAAAGCAAATAATGAAGCATTTGCTAGAATTACAGTAGCAGCATTTGTAGCACAATTAGATCCAACAATTGAAGAATTAGCAGATATAAAAACAGCAGTATCAGAGGCTGTAACTAATTGTATTATACATGGATATGAGGATAAACAAGGAATTGTAAAAATAGTAGGTTATATAAAAGAAAATGAGGTGATAATTGAAATTTCAGATACTGGAAAAGGAATAGAAAATGTAGATATAGCAAAAGAACCGCTATACACAACAAAACCTAATTTAGAAAGATCTGGAATGGGATTTACAATAATAGAAAGTTTTATGGATGATATGAAAGTAGAATCTATATTAGGTTTGGGAACAAAAGTGACTATGAGCAAAAAAATAAAACCAAAAATTGAAAACAAAGAAGATGAATTTCAAAAAATTACTAGAGATTAAAGGTTAGGGGTAAAATAAATGCATGAAAATGATTTAGAATCTATAAAAAAAGCCCAAGCACGGAAATAAAGAAGAATTAGAAGAATTAATAAAAAAAAATAATGGATTAATATGGAGTATTGTAAAAAGATTTAATGGAAGAGGATATGAAATAGAAGATTTGTATCAAATTGCTTGTATGGGTTTTATTAAGTCAATTAAACGTTTTGATTTAAGTTTTAATGTTAAACTATCGACATATACAGTACCATATATGATTGGAGAAATAAAAAGATATATAAGAGATGATGGACCTGTAAAAATAAGTAGGTCTATTAAAGAATTAAGTATAAAAATTAAAGAACTACAAAAACAATACTTTTATAAAAAAGGAGAAGAAATAACAATAAATCAGATAGCAAAAGAATTAAAAACTTCAAAAGAAGATGTTATATTAGCGTTAGAAGCAACAAACAATATAGAATCAATAGAAAATAGTAACTTTACTAATCAAAAAGATGGAAACACAATTAGTTTGTTAGAAACTTTAAGTAATAATAAAAATGAAGAAGAGCTAATTACAAATAAATTAATGATAAATGAATTAATAGAGTCATTAGAATCAAAAGATAAACAAATAATTTTATTAAGATTTTTTAAAGAAAAAACACAATCAGAAGTAGCAAAAATTTTAGGAATTACGCAAGTACAAGTTTCAAGAATTGAACATAAAATTTTGGATAAAATGAGGAAAAAACTTATAGAAATTTAAGAGGAGGAGTAGTTCATGAAAAAATTTTTGTTATATTTTTTTGCCTTTATTTTTGTATGCTTTTTATTACCAGCATTTTTAACAAAACAAGATGTACCTGTAGTAATGCAAGAAGATAGTAAAAATGAAAATCAAGAAACTCAAGCAGAAACAAAAAATGATGTAGAATATAATTATAATAAATATGGAACAATTAATTTATTGCACAAAGATACAAATCAAGTTGAGACAGTTGAATTAGATAATTATTTATATAATGTAGTTTCAGCGGAAATGCCTGCAAGTTTTGAATTAGAAGCACTAAAAGCTCAAAGTATAGTTGCAAGAACATATACAATATATAAAATACTTAATAAGAAACATGAAAATGCAGATATTTGTGATGACTCTAATTGCTGTCAAGCATGGGTTTCAAAAGAAGATAGGCTTGCAAGATGGGAAGAATCACAAAGAGAGAGTAATTGGGCAAAAATTGAACAATGTGTGAATGAAACTAAAGGAAAAATTATTACATATAATAATTCACCAATAAATGCATTTTTCCACTCTAATAGTGGGGGAAAAACAGAATTACCTGTAAATGTTTGGGGTGGAGGAAGTAACATGCCATATTTACAAATAGTTGAAACATCAGGGGAAGAAGGATATTCACAGTATAGTTCTGAAGTAGAATTAACAAATGAAGAATTAATAAATAAATTAAAAACTAAATATCAAGATATTAAAATAGATTTTAATAATCAAGAAGATATAAAAATATTAGAATATACAGATAGTAATAGAGTAAAGACAGTTAAATTTGGAAATCATAATATTTCAGGAGTAGAAGCAAGAAGTATTTTAAATTTGAAATCAACTAATTTTGAAATAATTAAACAAGAAGGAAAAATAAAATTCACAGTAAAAGGTTATGGACATGGCGTTGGAATGAGTCAAACAGGTGCAGATAGTTTAGCAAAACAAGGACAAAATTATGAACAAATAATTCATCATTTTTATTCAAATGTTGAAATAAAAGAAATTAATTCTTTATAAATATGTATAATCTTCTCAAAATAGGAAATAATTTAAATATATTAACTATTTAAGGAGGATTATATGAGAAGAGAAAAAAGAAAAAATAATTTTCAAGGAAAAACTTTAACAGATAAAATTATATTATATACAGGAATAGGAATTGCTATTTTAGCTATTTTAGTATTTGCTTTATTTATGTACAGTAAAAGCTTAAGTGATGATGTGAGAAACAGTACAATGAATTTAGAACAGATGGCGAATTTAACAAGTAATAGTCAAAATACTGAAAGTGCAAGTTATGAAATAGGAAAAACTGTTGAAGAATCTAGTAATGAATTAAATACTACTAATTCAATTAATAATACAAATACATTAAACCAAACAAATACTACAAATAGTACAAATACAACTAATACACAAAGAAATACCATAAATAAAATAAATACAAATCCTACATCAAGTCAAATAGCTAATCAAGAAAGTAAGAAAGAATTAAGTTTTCAAAAACCAGTAGAAGGTGAAATTGTAAGAGAATATGCTAAAGATAATTTAATATATTCAGATACGTTACAAGAGTGGACAACACATTTAGGAATTGATATTAAAGCAGATAAAACAACTGTAGTAAATTCAGCAGAAGCGGGAACAGTAAAATCTATAAAAAATGATCCAAGATATGGTTTGACTATTGTTATTGAACATGAAGGTGGTTTTCAAACAATTTATTCTAATTTATTAACATCAGAATTTGTTGTTGAAGGTGAGAAAGTAGAAAAAGGACAAGCTATTGGAACTGTAGGAAATACAGCAGTATTTGAAATTGCAGATGAGCCACATCTACATTTTGAAATACTAAAAGATTCATTACAAGTAGATCCAAATATTTATATAAAATAAATTATAAAATTTATATAAAGTCTGTAACAAAATGTTGCAGATTTTATTTTTAAAAAACCAAAGTTACTAGATAATAGTTTTTATAAATAAAAAGGCTAGAACATAGTTATATGTAATAATTTTGTAACCAAAACTTAA